>JAENVV010000284.1 GCA_016650365.1 Acidimicrobiia bacterium | reverse complement strand
TATCAGTGATTTCTGGTTACTACCGACATCCGACCATCGCCGGAAACACGATTGTCTTCGTCTCAGAAGACGATCTCTGGTCGGTTGACGCCGGTGGTGGGCCGGCCCACCGCCTCACTGCCAACCCTGGATCAGTCATCTTCCCACGCCTTTCCCCCGACGGATCGCAGGTTGCCTTCACCAGCAAAGACGAGGGCCAAACAGACGTATTCGTGATGGACACCATGGGCGGTTCGGCACGACGGATCACGTTTTGGGGAGCCACAAGCCATTGCGTCGGGTGGTCCAAGGATGGCCAATCGTTGATTGTCGCCACGGATTGGCAGCAACCTTTTGCGGGAGCGATGCATCTTCACACCGTTCCGCTCGACGGTTCACCGTCCTCCGCTTGGAACGTCGGCCCTGCCAGGGCGATGAGCCAGGGAGGGCGAGGCGTCGTGCTCGGCCGCAACTCTTTGGACCCGGCGAGGTGGAAGCGATATCGGGGCGGACGGGCCGGCACGTTGTGGGTTGACGCCAACGGCGACGGCGATTACGCACCGCTCGTCAAGTTGGCTGGGAACCTTGCTGACCCGATGTGGATCGGGCGACGGATCTATTTCATTTCTGATCACGAGGGCCACGGCAACATCTATTCCGTCACCCCTACCGGCCGCAATATTCAACGCCACACCCACCACGAGGATTTCTACGCCCGGTTCGCGTCGACCGACGGCCATCGCATTGTCTATCACTCAGGGGCGGATTTATGGGTGTTCTACCCGGAGTTGGGGGAGACCAGGCGGACCACGGTGACCGTGCCATCGGCGCGCCCGCAGCTCAACCGGCGGTTTGTCCCGGCTTCCAAGGGTTTGGAATCGGTGGACCTGCATCCTGAAGGTCACTCGCTCGCCATTGTCTCTCGTGGCACGGCAATCACCATGCCGGCGTTCGGAGGGGCACCGGTTCGTCACGGTGAGGATTCGTCCATCCGTTACCGGTTGACGACGTGGATGGCGGATGGAAAGCGGGTTATCTCCGTTACCGATGACGGTGGCGAAGAGCGGTTGGTAGTGAGTGCGGCTGATGGATCGACGGACGTCGAGTATCACGCAGGAGATTTCGGAAGGGCACGCAGCATCATGGTGGCTCCAACCGGGGCCGACCGGGTACTCATTTCGAATCATCGTCATGAGCTGATCTTGTTCAATCTTGAAACGGGCACCTCGCGTGTGCTGCATCGCTCCCGGCATCAGTGGCTGCACGGCACCACCTGGAGTTCCGACGGCAAATGGGTGGCTTTTGCAGCATCGATCACGGAGAATCTTTCTGCCGTGTTCGTCGCCAACGCCCGATCTGGACGGGTCCATCAGGTCACGGATGGAGCTCATCAGGATGGCTATCCATCGTTCGATCCGGATGGCAAGTTCCTCTATTTTCTGTCGAGCCGCACCTACGATCCGGTCCCCGATTCCCTCATGCACGATTACGGGTTCCCGGTCACCACGAAGCCCCACCTGATCGTTTTGGACGATCAAACGTTGTCGCCGACCAATGAAGACATGGCGGAGGTTCGAGCTCCTGGAGCGCCGCCGGCGAACGGGAGTGGCAAGGGCGACGCCAAGAAAGATGATGGCCCGCCGGAAACCAAGATCACGTTCGCAAACATCCAACGCAGAATCGTGGCGTTACCGGTCCGACATGGCCGCTACCGCCAGGTGCTAGGTGCCGGTGGCCGGGCGTTTTTCACTTCGGTCCCGATGAGCGGCACGATTGGCCAGTCGCCGTCTCCAGTCCCGGAGGGAAAACTCGAGTCATACGATCTGGCCGCCAACAAGGTGGAAACGGTCAGTGAGGGCGTGAGCGCCGTCACCGTGTCGCCCGACGGGAAGGTGCTGGGAATACTCTCTGGCGACAAACTGCGGGTCGTGCCAGTCGCCTGGAAGGGCGGGGAGAAGAACGGACCTGAAAAGCCCGGGCGTGAGTCCGGTCTCGTAGACCTTGACCGGGTCCGGCTGGAGGTCGTGCCTTCGGATGAATGGCGCCAGATGGCCAAGGAAGCGTGGCGCCTACAGCGTGAATACTTCTGGCGACCCGATATGGCGTCGGTCGATTGGGCAGGAGTTCTCAAACGGTATCTTCCCCTGGTGGATCGGGTCGGGTCCCGGTCGGAGTTTTCGGATTTTCTCTGGGAGATGCAGGGAGAACTCGGCACGTCACACGCCTATGAGATGGGCGGCGATTATCGCCCGGAACCCACCTACCGGCAGGGAACTCTGGGTGTCGATATCGATGTGACCGCTCGGGGGGTGACGTCAGTCACCAGAATTCTTGGTGGCGACCCCTGGGATCCGGCTGCCACGTCGCCGCTGGGCGGGTCGGGTCTGAACATTGCGCAAGGCGATCGGATTGTAAGCGTCGATGGCCATGTGATCGACCGGCGCCATTCCGTCCAAGCCGCCCTTGCCGACCGGGCCAATAAGCCGGTCGTCGTTGAGGTTCGTCGGGGGACTCGCAAATCGCACCGCGTGGCGGTAACGGCTCTGGCGTCGGAGACAGTTCTGCGGTATCGCACGTGGGTAAATGCCAATCGTGATTACGTCCTGGAGAAGACCGACGGCCGCGGTGGCTACATCCACATCCCCGATATGGGGGTTGTCGGGTTCGCCGAGTTTCATCGCAACTTCCTCCAGGCCGTCGATAAGGATGGGATCGTCGTCGATGTCCGGTACAACCGGGGTGGCAACGTCTCCCAGTTGCTCCTTCAGAAACTCCTTCGGCGGCGATTGGGTTGGCGGATCACTCGCTGGAATGAGCCAGCCGGCTTTCCCTATGGGTCGCCGGCTGGTCCGATGGTGGCGCTCACCAATGAATCCGCCGGTTCTGACGGGGATATTTTTTCGCATACCTTCAAGATTCACCGTCTCGGCCCGCTGATCGGAACTCGTACGTGGGGCGGTGTCACCGGGATCTGGCCTCAACAGGCGCTGGTTGATGGCACCATGACCACCCAACCTGAGTATGGCTCATGGTTCGAGGACGTCGGATTCGGGGTTGAGAATTACGGTACCGATCCGGACATCGAGGTCCACATCCGACCGCAAGATTACGCGGCCGGGACCGACCCCCAGATGGATCGAGGGATCGAAGAGCTGCTCAAGATCATGGCTGCGGCCGGTCCTCCGAGCCCGAAGTTTGCCAAACACCCATCGATGAAGGCACCCAAGCTGCCGCGTTAGGGCTGATTGAACCTGGTTTCGGGGATCGGGCTCTTTCGACCCGTCTTAAGAAGCTGCGGCGGTAACCCGCCCGGTTATGATCGGGTTTGTGCAGCAATATCTTGATCTCATGCGTCATGTTCTCGACGAGGGTGCCGTAAAGTCCGACCGGACCGGCACCGGAACCCGCAGCGTATTCGGTCACCAAATGCGGTTTGGCCTATCGGACGGGTTCCCGATGGTGACCACCAAGAAGCTGCACATGCGGTCGATCATTCATGAGCTGTTGTGGTTCATCTCCGGCGACACGAACATTCGCTATCTCACGGACAACAACGTTTCGATTTGGAATGACTGGGCCGACGACGACGGGAACCTCGGGCCGGTGTACGGAAAGCAGTGGCGTTCCTGGGAGACCCCCGATGGGCGGGTTATCGATCAACTCGCGAACGTCATCAGTCAGATCCGGGCCAACCCAGACAGCCGCCGACTCATTGTGAACGCATGGAATGTCGGGGAATTGGACCGGATGGCGTTGCCACCCTGTCACATGATGTTCCAGTTCTATGTGGCCGACGGTCGATTGTCCTGTCAGCTGTATCAGCGTTCGGCCGACATCTTCCTCGGAGTGCCGTTCAACATCGCCTCGTATGCCCTTCTTGTAGCGATGGTCGCGCAGGTCACCGGTCTCGAGCCAGGCGATTTTGTCCATACCCTGGGCGATGCCCATCTCTACGACAATCATCTTGAGCAAGCCCGGACGCAACTCGAGCGTCAACCTCGTCCCCTTCCCAAGCTCATCTTGAACCCAACGGTCACTTCGATTGAAGACTTCACGTTCGATGATGTGTCCATCGTCGACTACGACCCCCATCCGCACATTTCCGCCCCAGTGGCCGTGTGAGTCAGTCCGAACCGGAGTTGGAACTGGTCCTCGTCTGGGCGATGTCCGAGAATGGGGTGATCGGCGTCGATGGCGGGCTCCCTTGGTCGCTGCCAGACGACCTGGCTCGGTTCAAGCGACTGACCGTCGGGCATCCGGTGGTCATGGGACGACGCACCTGGGACTCTCTGTGGATCAAACCGCTACCGAAACGTCTGAATGTTGTTGTCACTCGCAACGGTGACTTTCGTGCGGAGGGCGCCGAAGTGGTGCCGTCTGTCGCCGAAGCGTTGGCCCGTTGTGAATCGGGACCGGTTTTCTGCATCGGCGGGGCCGATATTTTCGACCAGCTGATGGCCGATGCCGATCGGATGGAAGTCACGGTGGTTCACACCGAGATGGATGGCGATGTGTACATGCCGTATATCGATTGGGAAAGCTGGGCGTTGGTTCACGAGGAGCTGCACCCGGCCGATGACCGCCATGAGTTTGCGTTCACGTTTCGGACGTTCGAGCGGGTTACGTGATCGACCATCTCGTTTTCGCAGGTCCTGACCTGGTGGCGGCCACCGCGTCGGCAGAGTCCATTCTTGGTCTGGTGTCTGTTGAGGGTGGGCGCCATGTCGGGTTTGGGACGGCCAATCGGCTGATCGGTCTCGGGCCATCCACCTACCTTGAGATCATCGGGCCCGACCCGACTCAGCCCGATCCCGTCTTTTCCAGGCCATTCGACATCGACGTTCTCGACGGACCGCGGTTGGTGGCGTGGGCAGTTGCGGTCCCCGACATCAATGCTGCTCGAAGAGCCATCGAACCGGTGGTGGTCGGCCCCCCGGTCGAGATGACCCGGCGAACCCCCAAGGGTGACCTGCTCCGGTGGCGTCTCACTCCTCCCGTCGCAGGTTCGCTTCCGTTTTTCATCAACTGGCTGGATACGCCTCATCCGGCTAGCCAGTTGGAGCAAGTCGCCAGTCTCGTCGACCTGCGGATCGAAGATGCCGAAATGGGCGATGTTCGCAAAGTCGTGAAGACGTTGAATCTGCCCGTCAGCACCCGCAAGGCTTGGGAACCGCGGATTGCGGCGACCATCGATCTCCCTGACCGCCGGGTGGTTCTCTGGTAATTGGCGCCACAGCCTGGATCTGTGGATTCGGGCTAGGAGACGCCGTTGAGGAAGAAGGTTGGCATCATGCCCTTTCCTTTGATTTCGACCTCCCCACGCGACTCGAAGATATACCGGTCGCCGAGTCGCTCGCGGACATTCTGTGTGCACTGAATTCTGTTACCAATACCGTGGGATTCCATACGGCTAGCCGTATTCACCGTGTCGCCCCAGAGGTCGTAGATGAACTTCTGGCGACCGATAACTCCCGCTACGACGCCACCGCTGTTCATGCCGATCCGGAGCGATAACGGAAGGTCCATTCGTCGGCCAAGCTGCACCAGGGCTGGAACCATCTCGAGCGCTGCATTCGCCACCCGGTCGGCATGATTCGCCTGTGGTTCGGGAACTCCGCCTACCGCCATGTAGCAGTCGCCAATGGTCTTGATCTTCTCTAGCTCATAACGCGCCGCAATCTGGTCGAATTCGGAGAATACAGCGTCGAGAAGTTCCACAACCTGCTGGGGGGGTAGGCCGGAGGACAGCGGTGTGAATCCGACGATATCTGCGAAAAGGACCGTGACGTCATCGAAGTGATCGGCGATCATGACTTCACCGTGTTCGAGGCGTTCGGCGATCGGAGATGGGAGGATGCTCAGTAGAAGCTGTTCGGACCGGCGACGGGCCTGCTCCACTTCCCGGGTCCGGAGGTCGATCCGATTCTCGAGTTGTTTGTTCAAAGACGTGACATCGCTCAAATACTGTTTGATGTACAGCCCCGATAGGGGGCCAGACACGTCGACGCCTTCGTGGTCGGAGGTTGGATCGATTCGGGGCATCTGAATCACTCCGATCCGATCGAGTGGTTCGAAGGGATCGGCAACCTGGCCGTGGTATTCGGGGGCGTGAACGATTGCATAGGCCAGCGCCGTCGCGCAGTGGTCCACCGGCATCAAGCCCTCGTAGCCCGGGTTGTGAGCGATTATCGCCAGAAGCTCCTCCTCACCGAGTCCCGTGGCGGCGTTCATCTGCGGTATGAGGACGTCGTGTATAAGCGGGGTATCAACGATGCCGGGTACGAAAGAAAACACCGAGACGCCTGCTTCGTTGCCTATCTCGCGAGCAGTGCCTACCGCCATGGAGCGCAGGGCCATTTTGGTTCCCCCGTAAGCGACTGCCAACGGGGTGCCTTCATAGGCAATGACGTTGACGATTACTCCGCTCTTGCGCTCCAACATACCGGGGAGCAGATGTTTGATGGTCAGGAATGGCGCCCGAGCGTTGGTTGCGAAGGTCTTCTCCCATTCGTCAAGCGGGAAGTCAACGATAGGAGCAACGCTCGAATGGAGCGCGTTGTTGACGAGGATGTCGATTTGCCCGAAGGCCGATATTGCCATAGGGATCATTGATGTCAGATCCTCGACGTCGCTCAGGTCGCATTGGATGAATCGGGCCTGCCCACCGGCGCTTATGATCGCGTCAGCAACGTCCTGACCCTGTGGCAGGATATCGACAATGATGACTTGAGCGCCGAGGGCCGCCATTGTTGCGGCCACTGCTTCTCCGATGCCCCGAGCTCCACCGGTTACCAAAGCTGTTCTATTTGCCAGGGCTTGTGATGGGATTCCAAGTCGGCCAATGAGGCCAGAGTTGACAGTAAACATGGGCTTTTCTCCGAGGGGTTTGGCCGAATTGACCCTGCAGCAACTTTACTGCACGACCGGGGGCAAGGCCGGCCAGAAATTGGAGTGCCGTTATATGAAACAACCGGGGCAGACTCGCGTCCAATCTCCAACGGCTTGTTCAGCTCGGTGGAAGGTCGACCCAACTGGCGACGGCAAGTGCCAGTTCGAAGTGTCCTGTGGTTTGGCTTCGGCGGGTCGCGTTCGTGGTTACTCAAGTCCGCGGTGGGGGAGGCCGGCCGCGTCGTACATGGCGTCAATGGTTGCCATGTTGGCGATCGAATCAGCACCCTGGGTTGGATATGGTCCGCCGTGTTGAATATGATCCACGAAGGCGCGGAGCATGTATTCGTAGCTCACGCCGGTGTTGATCGACTCTGAAGCCACACCTCCGGCGGTCGTGATCGTGAGCAGGTTTCCGTTCTGGGGGGCAAGAGGATTGTCCGCAACGATCGATCCTTCCGTTCCTATGATGGTCATGTTGATCTTGCGTTCGTCTGACTGCATCGAAGAGAAGACTCGGGCAGTGGCACCTGATGGGAAAACCAGATCTGCTTCGAGTTCTGCGTCGATGTTGGGCGGTCCAACGACGGCCCTGGCGGAGCTCACGAGAGGTTCCTCTCCCATGACCTGGCGTACCCAGCTGACTGGGTAACAACCGAGGTCCATGGTGGATCCACCGGCCGTGGCGTAGTCCCAGCGAAGATCCGGCTGGCGGACCGTCACCGCGAAGTTGGCGTCGATGTGGGTAACCGTTCCGATCCGGCCGCTTCGCACTTCATCGAGAACCCTTTGAAAGTACGGGTGGTACCGATAGTGGAAGGCCTCACCGAGGATTCGGCCTTCGACAGCGGCAACCAGGACCATTTCGGCAGCTTCCCGAGCGTTGGCGGCTAGCGGTTTTTCACAGAGAACATGTTTGCCTGCCCGCAGAGCGGCGATGGTCCATTCGGCGTGAAGCGACATCGGGAGCGGGTTGTAGATGATGTCAATGTCGGTGCTCGCGAGTAGATCGTCGTAGCTCCCGCTCACGTTTGGGATGCCGTACTCGTTCGCGAATGCTTCAGCCCGGTCGCGGTTACGGGCGGCGATCCGGGTGATCTGGATCTCATCGATGTTTCGGGCTGGTTTGATCAGTGCTGCGGGGGTGATGCGGGCGGCACCCAGCACGCCAAATCGCAAGATATTCATCTTTGAAGGCTACCGGGCTGGGTGGTGTGTGATACTCGCGTTTTCGTTGGGGGTCTTCGGCTTGAGGTATTACGCAGATTCGCTCTCTGTGGCCTTGTCGGTGTGCGTCATCATCGCGTTCGCGATGGTGGCTGTCGCATCCCGTCGCCATCGAGCCGATGAACCGTGGCGCGATTCGATGGCTGCTCTGGCCCGACCGACCGGCCTCGCAATGTCGCTAGCCGTGATTGTCGTGATGACCGTTTATAACCCCTTTCATGAGGGCATGGGTTGGTGGAACGGCGAGGGCGAGAGGTACTTCAACGGAAACTTGATTCCCCTTCGGACAATCAGGCTCTACCTGGCGTCGACTCCGTCGCGGACGGTCGCCGTGCAACTGCTCGGGAACGTTCTGCTGTTCGTGCCCCTTGGCTTCTTTCTTGCCTATGGGGGCAAGCAAAGGTTTCTCAAGGTGTTCGCGATTGGGGTAGCCGTTGCGGTGCTTGTTGAAGCTTTGCAGTTCTTCGTCGGAGGATCGGTAGACATCGATGATGTCATTTTGAATAGTCTCGGCGGTGTTGTTGGCGCCACGATTGCGATGGGTGTGCACCGGGTCACTCGACGCGGGTCCGACGGTGTCGATGCTGAGAGCCGTGTTGGTTACTGACGTAGACGCTCGACTCTCGGGCAGGCAATCATTGCCGAGCTGCGTCCACGATGATGCTTTGAAGACTGGTGCGCCGGTCCTGGGATCTCAGGTTGATGAGAATCGGACGATGAGTGCGTAGACGATGTAGGCGGTGAGTGCGGCTGCGGCCGTGAGAAAGAATGAACCGAGACCGCTTTGCTCTGAGGTCATGTTCGTGATTGCATTACTCAAGACGAACAATCCGAGCAAACCGATCATGGCCCGGCGGTAGCGAGCGCGTAGTCCAACCCTCCGACCGCCGGCGCTGGCCTTGTCAGCGTTGTTGGCATCGAAGAGCCTTGTGGCGGTCGATTTCGGCAATCCAAGCCAAGCTGAGATTTCCACTAGTTCAGGGCGCGTTACGCCTCCACAGAGTCGCTCGATAACGTCGTCGGTGAAGCGCTCGGCTCGTGTGGCAAAGGATATGAGTATGCCGATATCTTCTCGCGAGCGTTGGATGCGATCGTCGCGTTCGGCCATGAGTCGATTTTATGGCGGTGCCAAATTACTCGACACGGCTCAACGTTCGAGGGTCCGTGTTGCGCACAGATGCACGCCGGATCGCGAATGGGACCTTGGTGAGGGCTTGGCTGGGTGGGTGAGGGTTTGGAGGTTGGCGGGCCTAGGCGGCCAAATTGTCCGGTGCTCTAGTAGGCGGTGCTACAAAGCGCAGCCGGTTCGGCGGTGAT
>JAENVV010000283.1 GCA_016650365.1 Acidimicrobiia bacterium | reverse complement strand
CGTTGTCGTCGGTGAAGTAGTCGTGTCCGGTGGTGGGGAGGTGGAGGGCTCTGGCGAGGAAGGCGGCCATTTGTTCGCGGTTGACGGTGCGGGTGGGGCAGTAGCGGTTGTTGGTTGGTGGGTTGCAGCCCCGGGTGATGCCTTCTTGGGCGATCGCTTCGATGGATCCTTCGTGCACGTTGGCGTCGTCGTCGATAAACGACCCACCCGGGGGCAACACAACCAGGGAAAGTGCCAAAAACAGCGCGCCGAACGAAGCCATGGATTGTGAATCGGCATTTTGATCAAGAGCTGAAGCTCCGGTCGAGTCTCAGGCCCGTTCGTCGAGGAATTCGAGACGGTTGCCCACCGGGTCCGTCACATAGAAGCGCCGGCGCCCGGGCCAAAGGTCGTCCCAAACGGGATCCCCGTCTGCATCGATCAGTAGTCGCGAAAGGTCGTCGAGGTCGGCAACCGCCAGGCCGGGATGAGCCTTGATCGCCGGAGTAAACGGTGTTTCTATACCGATGTGGACTTCGGCATTCCCGTTCCGAAACCAGCACCCACCCCGGGATACCAACGCGTCCGGTTTGGGGATCTCGACAAATCCCAGAAGTGTCCAAAAGACCCGCATGGCAGGCTCGCAGCCAGGCGGTCCCGACAGTTGAACATGATCGATCTGCATGCCTCCAGCCTAGGCAGGTTGGTATTACCGGTCAGATGCGCCATCCTGTGTCTATGTATACGATTGAACGATCGGTCGATCTTCACGCGCCTGTCCTGCTGCTGAGCTTTACGGGATGGGTTGACGCGGGTGGGGTCGGCACAGAGGCGGCCGGTCTGATTGCGTCCGGGGGCGAGGTGGTTGGACACTTCGACGCCGACGCTTTGTTTGACTATCGGGTCAACCGTCCCACCGCCTCGTTCATCGATGGAAAGCTGACCGCAGTTGAGTATCCCGAAATCAGCATCACGGCTCGATCCATCGACGGCACCGATCTGCTCGTTGTGTCAGGCACCGAACCTGAGTTTCGGTGGCATGGGTTCGTCAAGTCCATGTACGAACTGACCCAACAATTCGGAGTGTCCCAGCTGATAGCGATCGGTTCGGTGCCTGGTCCGGTGCCGCACACGTTGCCAACCCCGGTTTTGAATACGTCGATGCAGCGAGATTTCTCGGCCGAGGGAGAACGCGTCGCCGAAGGTTTGCTGATGGTCCCATCCGGGGCGGTGACCGCCACCGAGTGGCATCTAGGCAAACTTGGAGTGCCAACGGCCGGCTTCTGGGCACAGGTACCGCATTACATGAATCAGCCCTTTACCCAAGCGGTCATCACGTTGGTCGAACGAGTTGGTCGTCATCTCGACGTGATGTTCCCGCTCAACGACCTGGCGGATCGGGCCGATCAACAGCGCGTCCAGTTGGACGAAATGGCTGCTCAACAGCCAGACATTGCCGCCCATATCGAACGGCTCGAGACGCTGTCGAGCGAGGATGATGCCGTGCCGTCAGCCGAGCAAATCGGTCTGGAAATCGAACGGTTCTTGCGCGACGAGTCAGAAGGCGGGACTCAGCCTCCGTCCGGCACGGCCTAAGCCAGGAGCGCAGTTAATCAAAGCTGGTGCGTTGCTTCAGGCTGGTAGCCTGACGAACCCCGAATACCGGAGAAATCGTGTCCGCGTACGACTTTGCAGAGCTTGAATCGAGATGGCAGACCGACTGGGAAGCCGAGGGTCTCTATCGGTCCCAGGTCGACTGGTCCAGACCAAAACATTACGCCTTGACGATGTTGCCTTACCCATCGGGTGACCTGCACATCGGGCACTGGTATGCCATGACCCCATCCGACACGCGGGCTCGCTACATGCGCATGAAGGGGTACAACGTGTTGTTCCCGATCGGCTTTGATGCCTTCGGGCTCCCGGCCGAAAACGCCGCAGTTCAACGCAACATCCATCCGGCCAAATGGACCCATTCGAACATGGAGAGAATGCGCAAGCAGCTTCGGTCGATGGGCGCCATGTTTGATTGGCAACGACAGGCGGTCAGCTGTGAACCGTCCTACTACAAGTGGACTGAATGGTTCTTCACGAGAATGTTCGAACATGGCATCGCCTATCGCGGTGAGGCGATGGTCAACTGGTCGCCGACTCTCCAGACCGTCCTTGCCAATGAGCAAGTCATCGACGGCCGGGATGAGCGGACCGGCCAACCGGTCATACAGAAGCTCATGGAGCAGTGGTTCTTTTCGATCACCAAATATGCCGACGAGCTCCTCAGCTTTGACGATATCGACTGGCCCGATCCGATCAAGAGCATGCAAACCAACTGGATCGGCCGGTCAGAAGGGGCCCGGGTTCGTTTCGCCACCGAGACGGGGTCCGAGATCGAAGTGTTCACAACCCGTCCTGACACATTGTGGGGAGCCACCTTCATGGTGCTGGCGCCTGAACATGTCCTCGTTGACGAGTTGACGAGTCCGGCCCAGCGAGAGGCCGTTGACGCGTATCGAATCGCCGCCGCCGCCCGTTCGGAGCTCGAACGGATGGAGGAAGATCGCGACAAGACCGGCGTCTTCACTGGTGGCTACGCCATCAACCCGGTTACCGGAGAGCGTATCCCGGTTTGGATCGCAGATTATGTTCTTGTGTCATACGGCACGGGAGCCATCATGGCGGTGCCGGCGCACGACCATCGCGATTTTGAGTTCGCCCGGGCGTTCGACCTTCCGATCGTACCGGTGATCATTCCGCAAGGAAGCGAACCGCTCGTGGCCGACGACATGGTCGACGGTTACGTTGGTCCGGGAATCATGACCAGCAGTGGACCCTTGAACGGGGTCGAAACGACTGATGCCAAGGGCCGCAAGAATCCGTCCGTCTCGGCCGCCATCGACTGGATCGAGTCCCACGGGTGTGGGGTTGAAGCCATCAATTATCGGTTGCGGGACTGGCTGATTTCCCGACAGCGTTATTGGGGATCGCCGATTCCGATCATCCACCGTCAGGATGGCACTCTTGAAGCGGTGCCCGATGACCAGCTTCCGGTGGTACTCCCTGAAGACGTGGTGTTCGAGGGCCGTAGCCCGCTCGTCGACGACGATGCTTTCCTATCAGTACTTGATTCGGACGGCCATCCGGCCCGGCGCGAAACCGACACGCTGGATACTTTTATGTGCTCGTCGTGGTACTGGTTCCGGTACCTGTCGCCGAATTTCGACGACGCACCGTTCGATCCTGAAGAAGCTGCCTACTGGCTGCCGGTCGATGTGTACACCGGAGGCGCAGAGCACGCGGTCATGCATCTGCTCTACTCCCGATTTTTCGTCAAGGTAATGCGCGATATGGGCATCTTCGCCGACACGGAAGCGGCCATGCTTGCCCACGGTCGGTTGGCAGGCGATGCCTTCGACGAACCGTTTCGGGTGCTTCG
>JAENVV010000282.1 GCA_016650365.1 Acidimicrobiia bacterium | reverse complement strand
TGGGAAACCGAAGGCGCCGAGACTGAAATCGTCGAAGCCACCCAGGAACATGGCCGCCAATTGCACAACATGGAACTGACGTTCCAGGAGGCCCTGGCGATGGCTCTACCGCTCGAGGAGTAGGGCTCCTGGGCGCTCCACATTTCATTTAAGAGCCGTACAGACCAAGAACTCATCAGGCTTTATCCTCTTGCGGCGGTCCCGCCGCCTGTCGGCCCGACTCGATGAACTCCTGGGGTTTCATCTGTGCCAGGGTCAGTTCCAGTCGGGTCAGGTCGGCACCCGCCCCGAGCAACGCCCCACCTACTTCGCCCTCTGGATCAACCGCCACAACACCGACCAGCACGTGAGCCGACGTAACCATCGTGTTCCCCAACGTCATGGCGAGGCGCATCGAAGTTTCGAGTGCCCGTTTGACGGGCTCGGTCAATCTGAGCGTGGCCGGACTCTGGTCGATACCGGGCACCGAACGGGAGTGGTCGACCAGGGACCCGGCGGCGACGTCGAGAGTCGCCAATAGCCGGTTAGCGTCAGAGTGAGGTTGGCTCAGGCAGCCCACCGCCAGATGAATGAGTTCGACGGCGATAAAGCCACCGGCCCGAGCTTCCTCCTGAGCCAGAACAATGGCTGTTCGTGCTTGCTCGGTGAACCTATCGAACACGGCGGTGCCTTCCTTCGCCCCTCACCGTAGCGGCAGGGACAAGCAGTCTGCACTCGTCGCCCATTTTTCGGTACTGTTTTTAGGGACACGCGGAGGAGACGAGATGAAAACGCTGACGGTGGCACGAACGACCGCGATCCCTGCAACGCGGGTTTGGGAAGCCATCACCGACCTCGACAGGTGGGCCGACCGAATTTCCGGAATCACCGAGGTCACCCGCCTCGACGGTGGGACGGGCTTCGGGGTCGGGACTCGATGGCGGGAAACCGGGATCATGTTCCGCAAGGCCGCGACCGAGGAAATGGAAGTCACCGCCACAGACGAGGGGCGCTCCTACACGGTCAAAGCCGGCGGCCGCGGAGCGGACTACACGTCGGTGTGGGCGGTCGAACCCGACGGCAACCAAAGCACGCTAACGATGACCTACTCAGCCGAAACCACCGGACTGGTCGCCAAGGCAATGGCGTTGACGCTCGGCAAGTTGTTCGAGGGTGCCACCCGCAAGGCCATGGAGAAGGACTTTGACGACATCCTCGCCGGGCTGGACGACTAGCCACTCACGAGGAGGTCGGCGACCAGGGCTCGATGGTCGGAACCGGCGATGTTGACGACCTGCACGTCTGCGAGCTCAACCCCACGAACCATGATGTGATCAATTCTCAATAACTTGGGCATACCGGCCGTGTAGCTCCACGTACGAGCTGTTCGGTTACCGGTTCGGGCGGCCCAATCGTTGACGCCGTCACGGAGATGCTTTCTGATCATCCGATAGGCCGGCCAGGCCGGTGACGAGTTGTAATCACCAACCAAAACCATCGGCTGATCTCCCTGAAGGTTCTCAAGCAGGGCACGCACCTGGTGGCGGCGGTACTTGACATCGTGCGTCGCCACGGGGTTTGCGAGATGGATGGCCCCGACGGTTATCGATTGGCCGCCGACCAGAACCGGTGCCGTCAGCAGCGGTCGGAACGGGAGTTCGGTCTCCGTCACGGTCAGGGGCTCCCGGGATACCAGTGCGCATCCGGATACTCCCCCTGGCCTCACCAGACCGTAGGGGTAGCGTTCGGTGAGGGCTTCAGCCGCCGAATGATCCAGCTCCTGAACGGCCACAATGTCGGGGGCGTACTTGTCGAGCGCTTCGGCGAAGGAGTCGACCGAGACGTTGACGTTCCAAAGGTTGGCAGTCATGATTCGCATAGCGACCCGGGACAGTAGCCGACCCGGTGCCCAAAACGAACCGGTAGACCGTCAGTCGTCGGTTGGTCGGGCGGCGTTGTAAAGGTCTGGTTCCAGGTAGATCAGGTTCACGGCTGGTACGGCAGCCCGGATGGCCGCTTCGGTGACGTCAATGGCATCGGCCAGAGCGGCCACGCTGAGGCTGCCGACGAACTCGACTTTGGCGGCCACCAACAGATCCTCGGGCCCGAGATGCTCGGTCCGCATATGGATGAGCCTTACGACGTTGGGTGCTCCCGCGATGGCTGCGGTGATCTCATCGGCTTGATCAGGCGAGGCGGACTCACCGATGAGGAGGCTCCGCATCTCAATGGCCAAAATCGTGGCGATAGCAACGAGCAGGATGCCAATGGCCAGCGACCCGGCCGCATCCCACCGGGCCTGCCCGGTGGTGACGGCCAGCGTTACGCCGACCAGTGCGATGACCAGGCCGGTTAGAGCACCAAGATCTTCGAGCAAGACGACTGGCAGTTCGGGGCTGCGGGAGCGCCGGATGAACGACCACCAGCTGCCTTTGCCTTTGAGTGGCCTGGCTTCGTGTATCGCAGTCCGGAAGGAGTAGCTCTCGAGGAGAATGGCAAATAGCAGGACGCCAAACGCCCAGATCGGCGAATCGATGTCGTGGGGGTGGCGCAATTTCTCGATCCCCTCGTAGATCGCGAAAACCCCACCGAGGGTGAACAGAACGAGCGCTACGACGAATGACCAGAAATAGCGCTCCCTGGCGAACCCGAACTGATGCATCTCGGTTTCCTCGCGGCGGGCGCTCCGGCCCCCGAACAGCAGAAGCGCCTGGTTGCCCGTGTCGGCGAGTGAGTGGATAGCCTCGGCCAGCATCGATGCTGCACCGGTGAACGCGAACGCAATGAACTTGGCGATGGCAATGCCAAGGTTCGCGAAGAACGCCGCGACTATTGCTTTCGTACCGTGACCGGCGATGGGTTTCCCTCCTCGAGCCCGACCATATTGGCGGCTCAAGTGACAAAACCACAACCGGTGGACTCAACTCAGTCGCCGGCGATGCCGAACAGCCAGGTTCCGTCGTCGGCGATGCCGACCCGGAAGCCGAGGTAGCCGCCGAAGTCTTTCATGTCGGCAACCTCCTTCTCGGTCAAGAGGCCGGCGTCGAGCAGGACTTGCCAGTCGGCGTCCGCATTGGTGGACGACACTGCCGGCCATACCCAGCCGTCGGTCGTCCGGGCTGGAGGCAGCGACGTAACATCGAGCAGCTCCGTACCAGAGTCAGATCCGGAAGCAGACTCGAGTACCCACAGTTTGACCAGCCGGATCGGGCCGCCGAAACTGATCGACGTCTGATCCTGCTCGGCGATATCGGATAGCTGTTCCCACTCGCAGGCCGCCGCCAGGTTCCGCAACTCCTGCCAGGTTTCGACGACCGCTTCATCAGCGCTGGCCATCCACTCGCTCGATTCGGGGTCGGCAAATGCGCTCGGATTGCAGGGGAGTTGATTCATTCCGGATCCGGTCGTGGCATCGTCGGCCAGAACGACGCCACCGACGTATCCAAGCCGAAAGTTCATCCCATCGCGCATGGCCTCGAATTTTCCGTCGCCAAACCTGATTCTCCCCGCCCCAGCCGAGCCGACGACAAGAGCTTCTTGATCTGAGTCCCATGCCACGGCCCACACGTC
>JAENVV010000281.1 GCA_016650365.1 Acidimicrobiia bacterium | reverse complement strand
TGAGAGCCGTTTCGTGCCCGCCCCGGGAAACCGGCAACGACCCGCGGCGGGCCCAAAGCGATCTCAAGCTCCGGTTTCCAGGATGCACGAAATCCCCGACACCCTCATCGGCCGTCCGATCGGTCTTCCGTCGCTGTTTCCCGACCGACGGCAATGGCTGGTCGCTCGTGGCTTCGCTGTCGGCGGCGATGGTGTTAACGGATGCACCTTATACGGATGCCAACCCGCTCTACGTCCAGGAAGGCGATCGGGAGGTCTTCATTCCGCAGTTGCCGACCGGGCGATTGGTCGATCAACCCAATGAGATCATCGCCGCTTTGGCTCAATATGTTGCTTCGGGCGGGCTGCTCGACACTGCTTCTGCTTCTCCCCGGGCCGAGGTCCTCGGGTACGACTTCTTGGCGGATTCGTCGCAGACCATCGTGGATGAGCTCTTCGACCAAGGGTTCGTGGTCGATAATTCGAATATTAGAGAGGATTGGGATAAGTTCGACTTTGCTGAGGCAATGGACTCTGAATCGGCGATCGTCAATGCCAACGCTCATTTTGACCACACGGCGTCTTTGCCGGCTATTGGCAATTTGACCAACACTACCGACCTATACACGCTGGACGATCTGAATTCGTCTACGGCCAGTTTTGCGGGGACCATCATCTTCTCGATGGGCTGTCACGCTGGGTTGAACGCCGCCGACTCGTATCTCGCCGCCGGTGATCCGAAGGCTGAGTGGGCGCAGGCGTTGCTGCTCCGAGAGGCCGTTTTCATCGGTAACACCGGGTTCGGATATGGCGACAGCGATTTCTCGGCTTACTCAGAAGATCTGATGGCGCTGTTTGCCGAGAGCATCGGGACGAGCAACACCATCGGGGAAGCGTTCGTGGCCGCTCAGCAGACGCTGGCGGGCAAGACGGCCAAGTGGAGCCCGTATCACGACAAGTCCCAGATGGAAGCCACGTTGTACGGCCTGCCGTTCTACCGGCTCCACATGGGTGACGCGCTTGTGCCTCCGAACCCCACTATCGAAACTGACCCCGTCGGCACAACCGGCCTTGAATCGTCTTCTGTGGCGACGGTGGCATCGCTCACTGAAAGGCCATTGGCGCCCTCGACGGACGGTAAGTATCTCGTGGCCGACGATGTTCTCGCCGTGCCATTCCGGCCGGTTCAGCCACTGGAGTTCATCACTGTGACACCAGACATCTCAGGAATTCACGCTACGGGCGCGATCATCGAGAGCGGAAGTTCCATGGATCTTGTTGACTTTGATGTGCTCTATGCACGGCCGATCTTGTACAACGAGTTGGCCGAACCGGAGACTGAGACGACCGGGGCGTTCCCGAATGCTTTACAGGCGATCACTTCATTCGAGACGCCGAGCGGGCGTGTCGACCAACTCCTGGTTGCCAGGGGTCGGTACTTCCCGAGCAGCAGGACCCAGCAGCGCTGGGACTCGATGGGCCTAACGGTCTACTACGCGCCGGATGGGACAACCGACGTCGAGCCACCCGTCATCAGTCGGGTGTCGGCCGTCGAAGTGACACCGAGCAATGTCGCATTCGAGGTCGAAGTAGATGATCAGTCCGACATTGAAAGGGT
>JAENVV010000280.1 GCA_016650365.1 Acidimicrobiia bacterium | reverse complement strand
GACAACATGGCCGCCAGGAACAGGCCCGGTTCCATGTCATCAAGCCCAGCGGGAACCCCATCAGTAGCCGCCCGGTCAGATGTCGGGTCAATCAATGTGTCGAACATACGTTCGATTCTAACCCGACCCTGTGACAGAAAATGTGGCTGAACATCACCACGACTAGAGGGCAAGTAGCTGACGCCGATCTACCCCGATCGATGCGCCAACGCGGACCCCGGATCAGACAGCCGCGTCGACCGTAACCTCGTCGGTCTGAGTAAGTGGGCTCACTGAGTAGGCCATGGTTGCCGCGGCGATGAGCAGTACCCACGACAGTGAGGCAGCGGCCAGGTGGGCCGCCACGAGCGCGCTCGAGCTGACCTTGGTCACGACATGTCCGGCGCCGATGGCGATGTTGAGGACGTAGACGGCGGTGGCCCCGTTGACGAGTCGGGCTTCGATAATCGGACGGTTCTGTTTCGTCGACCTCAGACTCAGAAAGCCGAGATAGAGAAAGACCCCGCCGGCCAGGACACGGTGGGTGAAATGAATGGCCAGCTTGGGATTGTCCAGGTTCGGAAGGAGTCGATTTCCGACGAATGGCCAGCCGCTGAAGTAGAGGTTATGAACAAGAGATCCGAACAGAAGCACTGCCAGAACTGCGATTGCCCCGGCCGCAACCATGTGTGCCCACGACCGGTTCTTGCTCTGTTCGGCTGGCGAAGCGACTCCGGATCGGTCGCTGGCTGACGTCACCACGACGGTCAACAGGGCGAGAATGGCCATCGAAATGGCCAGGTGCATTGAGACGAGATCCGAGGCGAGCTCACCCTTGACGACCATTCGGCCAACCCATGCTTGGATGCCGATCACGGCAACGGTCAAGGTCGAAGGGATCAGAATCTTTGGTTCGTTGCGATGACGGCGCCAGGCCGCGACCGCCACGGCGAGGGCCAGCAGTCCGACCATCGCGGCCACCCATCGGTGGGTCCATTCCACGATCATGTGGAACTCGGGTCGCGGGAGAAGGCCACCAAGAAGGCCGTTCTCGCAGAGGGGCCATCGATCCTGACAGCCGTAGCCGCTCTTGCTGCCTCGAGTGAATCCTCCGATCGTGACCAAGGCCAGAGTGGCAGCGAGCGCCAGTGAACTCAGGCGGCGGATGGAGGACATTGTCGGAACCCTACACGGGAGGTCGGGTCACACCAGCAGTCCCGGTTGGGGCTGTTGAGACAACTGGCTTCGGGATTCCATTTGACGGGTGACGGGGACTACTCCTCGCCGATGTCCTCGTTCCAGATGTCGGGCCGGGCAGCGACGAAGGCAGCCATAAGGTCGACGCACTCTGGGAGGTCGAGGACTTCAAGTTCGATGCCGTTGGATCGAAGTAGGTCTTCGGCACCCATGAATGTTCGGTTCTCGGCGATGACCACCCTGGGGATCTCGTACAACAGGATTGCGCCGGAACACATGTGACAAGGCGACAGCGTTGTGTACATGGTCGCCCGCCGGTATTCGGATGCGCTGAGCCTTCCGGCGTTCTCGAGAGCGTCCATTTCACCGTGGAGAATGGCCGAGCCTTTCTGGATTCTCTGGTTGTGACCACGCCCGACGATTTGACCGTCGACCACGAGCACTGAGCCGATCGGGATGCCACCGTCGTCCGCTCCTCGGATCGCCTCGTCGATGGCAGCCTTCATGAAATCAGTCACGTCGATGACGCTAGTGGTTCGGAGTACCTGGCTGGGCGGCGCCCATTAGGGCCGGTTGACTCTGATTGACCAGGTTGTGACCTCTGGCCGCTCCCCAAACACCAGGCCTCCCGCATACTAATGGTGAGGACGGGTGTTCTTGGAACAGTTGACGGCAACACGCTCGGAACTCCTGGCTCGTCGGGGCCACCTTGAGCTGGCGCGCCGGGGGCGAGATCTCCTGGAAGACAAACGGGATCAACTCATGAAGGAATTTCGCAAGGTCGCCGACCTCGTCTTGTCAGGCGAGGGGGCCCTTGATCGAGCTGCTGGTGCGGCTCGTCGCGCACTTGCCGATGCCGAAGCCTTCGATGGACCTGACCTCGTGCGGTCTGCCGCGGCGGTCGGTGGTTCGGGAATCTTCCTCGAGGCTCATCCCGTTTACATCATGGGCGTACGAATCGCCGACATCGAGTACGGACCAGTTCGGCGGTCTCTCGTTGATCGTGGCTACACCTTGACGGGAACCAGCGCTCGTATCGACCGGGCCAGCGAGTTGTTTGAAACGGAACTGGAACTCGCCCTTGAGCTGGCTGCTCGAGAACTCCGTCTGCGGCGGCTGGTCGAAGAAATCGCCACTACGACCCGGCGCGTCAACGCCCTTGAGAACATCGTAATCCCACAGCTTGAACGCGAGACCAGCATGATTCTTGCTGTGCTCGATGAGCGAGAGCGGCAGGATCGGTTCCGACTCAAGCGGGCGAAGGCGCAACGGGCGCGCCGGTTGACCATGGCAGGCATGCGATGACCGTCTCGCGTGAACCGCTGGCTCTCATTCGTGCCGCCGAATTGTCAGCCGCACGTTCTGTGGCTGCAGAGACCGGGCGAACGAGCCTTGCAATAGCCGATGCGCGCCGTGAAGCCGCCCAGCTCGCCGAACATGCCAGACAACGTGGGAAGGTGGTCGCCGACGAACGCTACGCCCGGGCGATCACCCAAGCCGAATCCCGCGCAGCCGACCTCGCCCAAACTCTCGACGGCCGCATCCGTAGCCTGCGGACCCGAATCGAACCTGAATTGGATCGGCTCGTTGAGGCAATGCTCGATGCAATCCTTCCCAGGACGGAGTAGGCGATGCTCGTCCCCATGACCAAGGTTCACGTGATCGGACATCGGAGACGACTTCACCCGACCCTTGAAGCCCTCCATCTTCTGTCTGCAGTCCAGCTGATCGACGTGACCGATGACTCGTCGATCACCCTCCCGCCACTGACGGCCGATGACGAACAGGTTCAGGAGATCGAGGAACTCCGCTATCTCCGGGCACGATTGGACGCGCTTTTGGCGCTTAGCTCCGATCCGCCACCCGCCGACACCGCTCCGGTCGATCTGGCGCTCATCCGTTCCGATCTTGAAACGACTGCACCTGAGATCGAGTCTCTGGCCCGTTCGCTTGAGGAGCGCCAGCTCGAGATCAGCACGCTTCCCCGGCATGTGCAGTCGCTGAAACGACTTCTCCCTCTGGTGCCCGAACTCACGGAACTGGAGAGTTATGACACCGACGCGGTAATCCTTGATGCCCGGCATGCATCGGTGCTCGGTGACCTCAGCGTCGCCCTCGATGAGGTGTTGGAGGGCAATTTTGAGATCATTTCCGATCAGGTTGACACGGATACGGTGGGAGCAGTGATCGTCACGCCCAAGAAGTCCGCCGCCGAGGTTCAGGCCATATTGGGTCGAAAGCAGGTCAACCGGGTTCGTCTTCCTCATGAGTACGAATCGGTCCCATTCCGACAGGCAATCACCCTCATGGAACGGCGGCTATCCGATCTACCGGTTGAGATGGCCACGATTGAGGACAAGATCACCGCCGTCATGAGGTCCCGGGGTGCCTGGGTGACAGCTCGGTCCGACGTCACCCAACGCCTTGGTCAGCTGAGCGCCATTCGCCATTTGGGTGCCACCCCGCAGACCTTTGTGCTGTCAGGCTGGGTTCCCGTACCCCGACTTGAGGAGGTCCGGCGGGTGGTCGCTTCCGTTGGCCAGGGAGAGGTGATTGTCGAGCTGGCTCCGATTGGAGACGACGAAGAACCGCCGATACTCCTGCAGAATCGTGACGCCGTTCGGCCCTTTGAGGCGTTGGTCAGTCTGCTGTCCATGCCCCGATACGGCAGCCTCGACCCCACCACGCTCATGATGGTGTTCCTGCCGCTGTTTTTCGGCATGATGCTCGGCGACATTGCCTATGGTGTCTTGCTGCTTGCCATGGCCCTCTACCTTCGCCATCGGCTCCGCGTGACCTCTCCCAGTGCCGCCGAGTTTCTGAAGATATTCGTGCTGGGTGCGGGATGGACGATTGTGTGGGGCGTGATCTACGGCGAGTTCCTCGGAGATCTTGGTCGTCGATGGCTCGGTCTGGAACCCGTCTGGATCAACCGGGAAGAGGCCATTGAGCCTCTGCTCATTTTCGCGCTCGCAGTGGGAGTCGCCCATATCACTCTCGGTCTGGTGCTTGGCATTTGGACGGCCGCCCATCGACATGATCGTAAGAAACTCTCGACGTCCGTAGGCACGCTGTTGGCCTTGATAGGGCTGTTCGGGATCACCGGTGTGGCCGTTGGTCAGCTACCAGATGGCTGGATGACCCCGGCCGTCGCGACGATCGTCGTTGGCACCGTCCTGATGATCGCTCTGGAAGGTCCGATGGGTTTGATCACCGGTCCACTTGAGCTTCTTGGTCTGGTTGGCAACGTTCTTTCCTACCTCCGAATCGCCGCCATCGGGATCGCCTCGGTCTACCTTGCTCGCGTCGCCAACGAACTCGGATCTCTCGGACCGCTCTGGTTTGGCATCATCGTGGCGGCACTGTTTCACGCACTCAATCTCGCCCTCGGGGTGTTCAGTCCGAGCGTCCAGGCGCTCCGCCTTCACTACGTCGAGTTCTTTGGCAAGTTCTATGAAGGCGGCGGTACCGCCTTCGTCCCCTTTGGCTCACTTGACAGAAAGGAATAGACATGGAAATTGGACTTCTTGCTGTGGGGGCCGGACTCGCGATCGGGCTGGCTGCTCTGGCGACCGGTTATGCCCAGGCCCGGATCGGATCGGCCGGTATCGGTGCTCTGGCAGAAAAGCCCGAACTCACCGGTCGGGTGATTCTGCTTCTCGCGATTCCGGAGACCTTGGTCATTCTCGGCTTTGCCGTGGCAGCCATGATCATCCTGTTGCTGGGCGGCTGATGGGCGTCGAGGCCATCGTCAGTGCCATTGCGGCTGAAGCGGACGCTCGGGTCGCGGAGATCCGAGCGCAGACTCGGGCCCGTGTCGACCGGATTCTGGGTGACGCGGCGGCCGAGGCCGATGCCGACCGTGCTCGTCTGGAATCCGATCGGGACGAGGAGGCTGAGCAAGCCGCCGCCCGGATCGTCAATCGAGCGTTACTGGAAGCCGATCGGCAAATGGCCGATGCGAGAGAGCACCTGTTTCAAGATGCGCTGGCTCGCCTGCGGGACAGGCTCGTAGCCGTCACAGACGGTCCCCGGTACCAGGCGACGCTGGGCGCCCTCTACACCGAAGCGGTGGCAATCGTCGGTGACGACGATGCCACGGTTCTGGTACGGGAGGCTGACCGGCTTCTCATGAAGGAACTGATTGGGAATCGGGTCGACCCCGAGCGTGTGGAAGGTTCGTTGGTGTGCCTGGGGGGTGTCG
>JAENVV010000279.1 GCA_016650365.1 Acidimicrobiia bacterium | reverse complement strand
GGCTCCATCGGTGTTCATGTAGATTTCGGCCCCACTGAACGGAACCGCGGATCGAATCGTTGCGAGTGCAGCCGTCCCGATCGTGGTGGCAGACAGGTCCTCGTTTTCTGTAAGGCCGACCAGGCGAGTGAGTAGCAAGTTGGTGTTCTCAAGTTGTTCGAGGCGTGCCCCGGTCTCCGCCGTCATTTCCGTGAGCGCTTCGACGTGATCCATCGCCTCGAGGATCAGTCTTCTCGCAAGACCGAATGTTGCGGCTACCAGCAACAGCAGTCCGATCCAGCTTGCTATTCCGCCATAACTCAGCGACTGCCGGCTTATTTCGATTGCCACGAGTATCCCGGCGGAGAGTCCGGCGGTGGCAGCTCCGAGGCGGTATCCACCCATCAAGGCTGCCAGCATTATCGGCGTGACTGCCAGAAGTAGGAACGTGGATTCGAAGGAACCGGTCAGCGCCATTGAGCTAGCGGTGAGCGAGGTGGCAACGGTCGCGGCGCCTTCTCGCCAGATCGGTTTCAGAAGCAACCGACGAGGGAGCAGTTGGAACCCCACCACATAGATGCCGCTCAGCACTATCGCCGGCCAGGCGGCGTTCGGGTGTTGTATGAAGCCGTCGACGGAACCCAGAATAAGAAACAGCCAATTCAGGCCGGCAATAACTGCCATGAGGCGATTGAGCCAGCGTTCTGAGAACTCAGTCATGATCGGTACGATGCATTGGTATGGAACAAGGTAGCCAGGCTTTTGTGCTCTGTGGTGGTATCGGCGCCGGGAAGTCGTACGTGAGCGCCCTTTTCGAATCGGCCGGAGTGGAAATGATTGAGGCTGATCGAATCGGACATGAGGTCCTTCTTCCTGAAGGGTCCGCCTTCGGGGCGGTGGCAGCCCGGTGGCCTCAGGTGCTTGAGCGCGGTTTGATCGATCGGAAGAAGCTCGGCGCCATCGTGTTCCATTCCCCCGACGAACTGGCGGTGCTCGAATCGATGACCCATCCCGCCATTGCTCAGGAGATTGCCCGCCGAATCTCAACTAGCTCGTCACGATTTGTCGGCGTTGAACGTCCATTTCTTGACGGACTGGTAGGTCAGGGGGTTCCCGTCGTGGTGGTGGACGCGCCAGACCTCGTGCGTGCAGCACGGTTGAGGAACCGCGGCTTGACCGACGAAGAAATCAGCTCACGCATGGCGGCTCAACCCGAGCGTGGTGCCTGGCTGGAGCACGCCGATTTTGTCATAGACAACGGGAATGGTTCCGATATCGTGAGTCAGGTATCGGCGGCCATTCATTGGCTTGAGGGTTTTGTCACAGGCACCAGATAAGCTGGCACGATATGCCACCCTTTAAAGTCCATGCCGATTTCGAACCCGCTGGAGATCAGCCGGCTGCCATTGCAAAACTGGCTGATTCGATCAATCGGGGGGAACGCTTCCAGACGTTGTTGGGTATTACGGGTTCGGGTAAGAGTGCCACGATGGCCTGGACCATCGAAGCCGTCCAGAAGCCCACGATTGTGATTGCTCCAAACAAGGCGTTGGCTGCTCAACTGGCCAACGAGTTCCGCCAATTCTTCCCCGAAAATCGGGTCGAATATTTCGTCTCGTATTACGACTATTACCAGCCTGAGGCTTACATGCCCCAGTCGGACACGTTCATTGAGAAAGAGTCGACGGTCAACGACGAGATCGACCGGCTCCGGCACGCTGCCACCTCTGGCTTGTTGACCCGCGACGATGTCATCATCGTGGCATCGGTGTCGTGCATCTACGGGCTGGGGACGCCCGAGATGTACCTGGGACAGGTCGTCCGGCTCATCAAGGGGGTGGAATACGACCTCGACGCAGCGATTAGAAAACTGGTCGACATCCAATACGAGCGCAACGAAGTCAGTCTTACCCGCGGGAAGTTCCGGGTCAAAGGGGATACTCTGGAAGTGTTTCCGACCTACGAAGAGACCATCGTCAGGGTCGAATACTGGGGTGATGAAGTCGAGCGTATCGTACGTATGAATCCGGTCACTGGCGAGATCATCGAAGAACTCAAGGAAGTCTGGATCTTCCCGGCCACGCACTACGTGACCTCACGCGAGCGTATGGAAGAGGCAACCGCCGCAATCGAAGTCGAGCTCGAAGAGCGCTTGGGCGAACTTGAGTCAAAGAACAAACTGTTGGAAGCCCAACGGCTTCGAATGCGCACGTCTTATGACCTTGAGATGATGCGCGAAGTCGGCTTCTGCTCTGGCATCGAGAACTACTCCAGGTTTTTGGACGGGCGTCAACCAGGTGAAGCCCCCTACACCTTGCTGGACTACTTCCCGGACGGGTATCTGACGATCGTCGACGAGTCGCATGTGACGGTTCCCCAGATTGGCGGACAGCACGCCGGCGACCGGAGTCGCAAGGACGTCCTCGTGGAACATGGCTTCCGCCTGCCGTCAGCTCGAGACAACCGTCCGTTGCGGTTTGATGAGTGGCTTGAGAAGGCCAATCAGATTGTGTTCCTGTCAGCAACCCCTGGCCCGTTTGAGCGTGAGCAATCAACCGTGCTCGTCGAGCAGATCATTCGACCAACCGGACTCATTGACCCGGAGGTCATCGTTAAGCCAACGAAGGGGCAAATTGATGATCTGCTCGAGGAGATTCG
>JAENVV010000278.1 GCA_016650365.1 Acidimicrobiia bacterium | reverse complement strand
CCTTCGGCCCGGGCCAAGATAAGTATGCGGTTGGCTCCCGGCGACAACGCCAGAGCGGCCATGGCCGCTCTGGTGACCCACCTTGAGTCGAATGTCGAATGGGGAGCTCGCGTGCGGGTTACGCCGGGAAGCTCTGGCGAACCGTTCAAACTCGACACTACCGGGCCCGTCTACGACGCCTTTCGCACCGCCTTCGCGGAAGCCTGGGGGACCGCGACCGTTGACGTCGGGGTGGGGGGATCGATTCCGTTCGTGGCAGCGTTTTCTGAGGCGTACCCACAGGCAGCCATCCTCCTAACCGGGGTTGGAGACCCGACGTCGGCGATCCATGGCCCTAACGAGAGCGTCGACCTGGAAGACTTTCGAAAGGCCTGCCAGGCCGAAGCCATTGCCCTGACCCTCCTGGCTCAGCAGTAGGAACCCTGCCGGTACCTCACCAACCCGTTGGCTAGCCTGGTCGGATGGATATCGTTGCCGCCCTCTTTTCGGCGTTGGGGCTCTCGGCCAGCGCAGGTCTGAACGCCTATATCCCCCTGTTTGTGATGGGCCTAGTGAATCGTTTCACGGGGCTCATCGAGCTATCGGCCCCCTATGACATCGTGTCCAATTGGTGGGTTCTCGGCACGTTGGTTGTCCTGATCGTCATTGAGGTGTTCGCCGACAACGCCCCGGTCGTCAACCACGTCAACGACCTCATCCAGACCTTCATTCGCCCCTCTGCCGGCGCGCTGGCGTTTGCCGCGTCGACGGATGGGATCCACATGAATCCGGTTCTGGCAGTCGTGATCGGCTTGTTCGTGGCGGGATCCGTCCACACCACCAAGGCGGTTGTCGTGCGGCCAGCCATTACTGCTACCACCGGTGGTCTGGCCAACCCGCCGGTCAGCATCGCCGAGGACGTTATTTCTGCTTCGATTTCCTTCCTGGCCCTGGCGATTCCGATACTCATCGGTGTCTTGATTCTGGCGTTTGGCTATCCGATCGTTCGGTGGGTGGTGCGCCTGCGGCGTCGCAAAGCGGGCATCAGGACTTCCGGACCAACAAACTCGTAGGCCTCGCCCTCGCCGTCGCCGGCCGACCGTTAGGTTGAAACGCACCTATTCGAGGAGCTTCAAAGATGGATTTTGCCTTGAGCCGGCGGGCCGGGGAGTTGCAGGCCCGACTCTTGGATTTCATGAACTCACACGTGTATCCGGCCGAGCCTGTCTATGCCGCTCAAATGGCAGCTTCCGGCGACCCCTCTTTTCATCCGCCAATCGTTGAAGAACTCAAGGCCGCGGCACGCCAACGTGGATTATGGAATCTGTTCCTTCCTGACGACGAGTGGGGGGCCGGCGTTTCGGTGCTCGATTACGCCCCGCTCGCCGAGATCACCGGGCGCAGTCCCAACCTGGCTCCCGAGGCGTTGAACTGTGCCGCTCCTGATACGGGAAATATGGAGATCCTGACGATGTTCGGGACACCTGAGCAAAAGGAACAGTGGCTACGGCCGTTG
>JAENVV010000277.1 GCA_016650365.1 Acidimicrobiia bacterium | reverse complement strand
TGCTTACGGTGAAACGCCGTGCACAACGGTCTTCACAAGATGAGCCTCAGTTCAGCAAGTGAGATGGTTCTTGACCCAACCCAATTCTTTCGGTGACCGCACCTCGCCAATCTTGGCCTTCATGAACGTTACGACGCGGTAGTTTGGACGAGATGCATACCGCCGACAGCCATGATCTGATCCGCGTCCAGGGGGCGCGGGTCAACAACCTCAAGGATGTAAGCGTCGAAATTCCCAAACGGCGGCTGACCGTGTTCACTGGCGTTTCCGGGTCTGGAAAAAGCTCACTGGTGTTCGGCACGATTGCCGCCGAGTCTCAGCGGATGATCAACGAAACATACAGCGCCTTCGTCCAGAGCTTCATGCCAACGATGGCCCGCCCCGAGGTAGACGTTCTCGATGGGCTGACGACGGCGATCATCGTCGACCAACAGCGCATGGGCTCGGACCCCAGATCCACGGTCGGCACAGCCACCGACGCCAACGCCATGCTACGGATCCTGTTCAGCCGACTCGGCCAACCACACATCGGCTCACCCAAGGCGTTCGCTTTCAACGTTCCGTCGGTCACCGGAGTCGGTTCGTTGAAGAAGGGCAACCAGAAGGCCGAGAAGAAGACGTTCAGTGTCGTTGGCGGGATGTGTCCTCGTTGCGAGGGGCGGGGTTCGGTATCGGATTTCGACCTTACGCAGCTCTACGACGAGACCAAATC
Source organism: Acidimicrobiia bacterium (assembly GCA_016650365.1). NCBI lineage: Bacteria > Bacillati > Actinomycetota > Acidimicrobiia > Acidimicrobiia bacterium. The sequence continues at coordinate 960 of JAENVV010000277.1, read as the reverse complement.
ACTCGACGAGGGAGCGCTGACGATCCCCGGGTACAGCATGGACGGTTGGTACGGCCGTATCTTTCGCGGCAGTGGCTTCTTCGACATGGACAAGCCGATCAGCAAGTTCACCAAGAAGGAACTCAACGACCTCCTCCACAAAGAACCCACCAAGATCAAGGTCGAGGGCATCAACCTGACCTACGAAGGCCTTATCCCAAGAATCCAGAAGTCGATGCTGTCCAAGGACATCGACTCCCTCCAGCCGCACATCCGGGCATTTGTGGAACGAGTAGTGACGTTTGGGACCTGTCCCGACTGCGGAGGCACCCGGCTCACCGAAGCCGCCCGGTCATCACGAATCAAGGGAATCAACATCGCCGACGCCTGCGAGATGCAGATCAGCGACCTCGCCGCCTGGACCCGCGACCTCAAAGAGCCATCAGTAGAACCACTCCTCGAGGCGTTGCAGCAAACTCTCGACGCATTCACCGAAATCGGGCTTGGCTACCTGTCGCTCGATCGGGCGCCGGGAACCCTTTCGGGCGGTGAGGCCCAGCGTACCAAGATGATCCGCCATCTCGGATCGTCGCTCACCGACGTGACCTATGTATTCGATGAGCCGACCGTTGGCCTGCACCCCCACGACGTCCAGCGCATGAATGTTCTGCTCCGGCAGTTGCGAGACAAGGGCAACACGGTTCTGGTCGTCGAGCACGAGCCGGAGGTGATCGAGATCGCCGACCACGTCGTCGATCTCGGGCCAGGTGCTGGGACCGGTGGCGGCGAGGTAGTCTTCGAAGGCACCGTCGAGGGCTTACGGGCTAGCGGCACCCTCACCGGAAAGCACCTGGACGACCGGGGTTCGCTCAAACACAGCCAACGAACGCCGTCGGGAGTAATTGAGATCCGCGGCGCCAGCACCCACAACCTCCGAAACGTCGATGTAGACGTCCCGCTCGGCGTATTGGTCGTCATCAC
>JAENVV010000276.1 GCA_016650365.1 Acidimicrobiia bacterium | reverse complement strand
CTTGAACCTATCGTCCTGACGACCCTGACGGGTCGGGAACGTCGATCATTACCTCGCGAAGTGGCTTGCGTGCGAGAACCGGGACCTGGGCATCGGGGGCCGGGTAGCCGACCGGGAAGAGTACGAATGGACGTTCGTTTTTGGGGCGTCCGAGCAGTTTCGTAAGGAACGCCATCGGTGAGGGGGTGTGGGGGAGGGTGGCCAGGCCCATGTTGTGCAGAGCGGTGATAAACAACCCGCACGCCAGGCCGACGCTTTCCTTTACGTAATAATGATGTTGCCTGCTGCCATCTTCCTTGATGCCGTACCGCTCTTCAAATACCACCACAAGCCAGGGGGTCGTTTCCAGGTAATCTTTTTGCCAGTGGGTGCCGAGATGGGCGAGGGCTTCTTGCCACTCGTCGTTCATGTGGACTTCATAGTTGATCCGCTCTTCTTCCTCGCCGCTTGGCGGATCTGTCGCTTGATGTCAGCGTCCCCAATCACAACAAACTTCCAGGGCTGCATGTGGGCACCCGACGGAGCCGTCGCGGCCGTTTCAATGGCCATATCAAGGAGATGGCGAGGTACCGGTTCGTCAGAGAAGGTGCGAACCGAACGACGCCGTTCCATGAGTTTGAGGAACGCCGCGCCGCGGGCCTCTTGTTCGTCGGGGGCGTGCTGTTCGATCCGATGTTCTACGAATGGGTACCTGGCGGCATCCTCAGGCCGGGGATACACGTACGGTTCGGTCATAGGTTCAGCTCAGCCGAATCGGGGTGCGCTGTCAAGGTCCGAACGACACGTCTCCGCCAGGTTCGGTACGGTGGTGTTCCATGAATCCGACCATCATCCCCCGGCTGGCCTATCCGACGTATGACCGTCTGGTGGCGGCCATGGACTGGCATATCCCGGATGTGTTCAATATGGGCGTGGCTTGTGCCGACATGGCCCCGCCGGACGCAGTGGCGCTCGTCACGGTTGATGAGGAGGGGCGCCGTTCGCAGGCGACATTCGGCGAGTTGAGTCGTTGGTCCGACCAGCTAGCCGCCGTTCTGATGGCCCGGGGAGTCGGTCGCGGCGATCGTATAGGTATTGTCGCCCCGCAGTCGCTCGAGACCGGCATATCCCACCTGGCCCTGTGGAAGCTGGGTGCCATCTCGCTCCCTCTCGCGTCGCTGTTCGGACCCGACGCCCTGGGATACCGGTTGAATGACGCAGGGGCCAGGCTCGCACTGGTCAGCCCCGAGAACGTCGCAAAGGTCCGAGAAGCCAGCCCAGACCTGGAGCTGGTCGTGTTCGATGACGACTTCTGGTCGGAGTTACTTGCTTGCGAAGCGGTCTCCCCGGCAACCACCATGGCCGACGATCCCGTTTTCCTGATCTACACCTCGGGGACGACCGGCCCCCCGAAGGGAGCTCTTCACGCCCATCGGACGTTGTTCGGCCATCTGCCTGCGTTCGAGTTGTTCTACGAATACGCCCCCCAGCCCGACGACGTGATCTGGACGCCAGCCGATTGGGCTTGGATCGGTGGACTTATGGATGTTCTCATTCCGGCCTGGTATCACGGCATGACGGTGCTGACGGTTCCACCCGGGTTCGAACCACACCGGGCGATCGATCTGATGATCGAGCATCAGGTCACCTGTGCCTTTCTGCCCCCAACAGCTCTGAAGATGATGCGGGCCGCGGGGGCAGGATCCTCGGAGCTGCAACTACGGGCCATCTTCACGGGTGGCGAACCGCTTGGCGCTGAGATGCTCAGCTGGGCGGAATCCAATCTCGGCGCACGAATAAACGAAGGCTACGGCCAGACCGAAGCGAACATCGTTGTCGGCAATTGCGCTTCGACCTGGCCCGTCAAGCCCGGGTCGATGGGTCGCCCGATCCCGGGCCATGCGGTCGCCGTCCTTGACGACAACGGTGTCGGAGTCGTTGGCGAGGAAGGCGAGATAGCCGTGCTTGGGCCTGATCCCGTAATGATGATTGGATACTGGAACCAGCCGCGAGCCACGGCCGAAAAATACCACGGCGATTGGCTGTTGACCGGAGATATCGGAGTAGAGGACGAGGATGGATACTTGTGGTTCGTGAGCCGCAAGGACGATGTGATTTCTTCTGGCGGATATCGAATCGGGCCAGGGGAAATCGAGGACGCACTGATGCGCCATGAGTCGGTCGCGATGTGCGCGGTGGTTGGGATACCCGACGAGATACGCGGTCAAGTCCCGGCGGCGTTCGTCGTTGTCAAGGCCGGATATCGAGGTTCACGAGCATTGGCAAGTGAGCTCCAGCGTCTGGTCCGTACCCGATTGGCTGCCCATGAGGTTCCGAGGGTGATCAGGTTCGTTGCCGAGCTTCCCCGGACAACGACCGGCAAGATCCTCCGACGCGAACTGCGAGACACCGTGCACGACGTGTGAGCCGAACTCAGGGGACCATTGGGCCCCAACCGTTTGCGCCAGCTGAGGATTTTGGAAAGTGTGCTTCCGATGATCTCGGAAAGCGTTATCATTGGGTTCTAATCGAGTCCGGAACTCCCCACTCCCTCCGGACTCGAAAAGCGGAACCTCGGCTTGCCGGGGTTCCGCTTTTTAAGTTGTACCGCGCCAGGCGACCGTTTTGGGGACTCGTGGCTTACGGCAGGTACTGCTCCACGACCGACGTGATGACGTCCCCGTCAAGTGTGTACCAAACCCATCGACCGCCTGAGTACCACTTGGTTGAGTCAAAGTCGTTGTAGATCGCTGCGTACTCGGCCGGAGTGATCCGTTGGAGTTCCGGGTAGCCCCGATCCTCAAGAAAGGCTCCCGTCCCGCTGGCATCGATGAGGCAGACCGTGGCGTCAGCCGGAACAACCCTGGTGTGGGGCGCGCCGGTCATCTGGATGTAGAAGTCGTTTGGCGCTTCCTGGCCGTCGACAGCTGCGGCTGCCAGGGCCATTTCACCGGTAAGGAAGCGAGCCGGGTCGATGGTCAGTCCAACGCCGCCCGGCACATCCTGTGCCTGCTGTACCTGCCCAAACTGGAGATCTCCG
>JAENVV010000275.1 GCA_016650365.1 Acidimicrobiia bacterium | reverse complement strand
GGATGGGTCAAATGTCTGCTTGGCGATTTCGTCGCGATGGAACAGGAAGTCGCACACGACCGAAGTCGACTCTGCCGAGTGGGGCCATAACGTGAATGCCGCGACATGATCTGCGGACAGACTCAGCATCAAGTTCGGGTATACAAGCTGACCTTTGTGACGAGCTATTTCGTCCTGGCTCAGGCCAGGAAAGGGAGCAGGATCGGTCGTTCCGGAGCGAGTGAAGGTCCAGGCTCCTTCCCGATGGGGGATGCCCTTTTCCCAATCGAGTTCTGAACCGCCGCGTTGTTTGAAAGCGGGGACAAGCTCGGACAGTTCAGGATGCACGGGGCCGCAGTGGTAACACTCGTTGAAGTTCTCGACGATGGCCTTCCAGTTGGCCGACACCTGATAGACGATCCGGAAGGCGGAGCGAAGGTCGCTCAACGGATAGCTCGCAAGGTAACCCTGGGACTCCTGGAACTGGTTGGCTATCGAGGTCGATTTTTCAGGTTTCAGATGGATCCAGATGAATCCGCCCCAGGTCTCGATTCCTACCGGGTGCAAGGGAAGTTCCTCCTTGCGGAGGCCATCGGTTTCGTCCAGGAAGGGAGCGGAGCGGAGTCGACCATCAAGCGAATACGTCCAGGCGTGGTAGGCGCATTGAATTGATCCGTGGAAGTTCCCTGATGGGCCGATCGAGGTTTGGGTGGGTTTGCCAGGAGCGAGGGAGAGTTGGCTACCGCGATGGCGACACAGGTTCGCGTACGCCGATAGGGAACCGTCCCTCGTCCTCGTGATCAGAATGCTTTCGCCCACCACATCACAAACGAGATGATCGCCAGGAGCGGGGAGTTCGTCCTCTCTACCAATGCAGAACCACTGCCTTGTGAAGACCTTCTCTCGTTCGCGATCGAACCATTCGGCACCGATGTACTGGTCGCGGTGGAGGGTGGATTCCATGGCCAGAGGCTACCGGGGAAAGGCCAGCGAAGCGGTCGTCATGCCCACTCTCGGGGGATTTCCTCGTGCCAGGACTTCTGCCAGATCTGGGTGCCGTTATGCATGGCGGTTAGTTCGATGGCGACCTGAAATGCTCCGGCGCTGCGGATCTCCAGAGAGCCTGTCGTCTGGACCTCCCACCCCGGTCGACTCAGGGTCAGCTCGGACTTTGACCGGACGGTGGTAGAGGCGGGATCAACATCGCTGACGGCTACCTCCCATGACTGATCGGAGGCGTACGTGAGGTCATCGCGATCGGGCTGGAACTGCCGGCTCGTGACGTGCCGCCGAAAGGCTGTCTCGCCGAGTTCGGACACAACCATCCAGGTGTCTTCATCGTCGAGAAACTCCACGGGCGGGATCGGTGGCTGGTCAAAAGGAGCCAGCTCGACCCGATGATGGTCAGGGCGTCCGACGGGCACGGTCGGAAGGACCAATCGCGACTTCTCCGGGATAATCCCGAGGGTGAACCGACCAGGCGGTGGCCAGACCACCGGGAAGTCGGCCCCGGAGATCGAAAGTCGGAGTCGTGAGCCGGAGGGAATCATCGAAGATGTCGCCATCAACGGGAATCTGACCGACATCTGGCGCCCTGGCTGGGGAGGCTGAGGATCTGAAAGATCGAGTGGAAACGCCAGGTTCCGGTTTCCCCGGCAGATCAAGTGTCCCGAGCCGTCCGGGTCGATTACCAACAGTCGTACAGCCACCAGACCGAAGGGGTGGTCGGTCGTGACGCAGAGCTCGACTTCGGGACTGCCCAGAATCTCAAGTGGATCGGCGAGAGGCTCGGTGGTGAACGTCAGTGATACGTCGTCGTCCCGGCTCGAATCGGTGCTGGTTACCCCCGATCGATCCCAGGCTGGAGCGTGAGCTCCGACCCATTGCGGTCCGTCCCAGGTGGTACCACTTCCGTTCAGGTCCGCGAGTGAGGTACTCCATTCAGTTTTGTCGGACGGTGGCCAGGCGGATTCGGTTCTCCAGTATCCGTTGACTTCTGTGTCGTCATAGGGCGGCTCGGTCCGTATGAAGGCCGTTACCGGTGCCATGTCCATGACGCCGTTGTCATCGCCCCGCAGGTGATGCCCGAACCATCGGGCCATCAGATCGAGATGGTCGTAGGTCGGGCCGGGAATGCCGGTGGCAGGCCGATGATGTCCCCACGGCCCGATGAGCGTTCTCGTCGGACAGGACAGGTGGGTGGCCATGTCAAGCATTCCGTCGACGTAACCGTCCAGCCAGCCCCCGATGAGGAGGGTCGGGCATTCGATGGCGGCGTAGTCGGCGCTCGGCGATCCATGCATCCAGTAGTCGTCTCGATTCTGGTGCCTTAACCATTCCAGAGGCCATTGAGGGGTCCCTTCCAGCCGTCTGATCCACTCTTCGTACCATCCGTCGCCAAAGATGTCCGGGTCAGGGGGAAGGGCGTTGCTTGAGATCATGGATGGGGGCCAGTCGACCTGTTCGGCGGCGTGCAGTGAGCCGCCGACGTAATGGACATCACAAGCGAAGCGATCGTGGGTGGCGTGCATCGCAGCAATGGCCTTGAGCTGCGGTGGTCGCAGCATGGCGGTCTGCAAAGAACTGAATCCACCCCAGGAGATTCCCCACATTCCGATGTTTCCTGTGCACCAGTCTTGATGTTCCAGCCATGCCAGGATCTCGAGGTTGTCGGATTGCTCAACGGCTAGGTATTCGTCGTTGATGATCCCCGTTGACGCTCCGGTTCCGCGGATGTCGATCCGTACGCCGGCCATGCCCCGTGATGCCATGTAGGCATAGGTGGAGTAATCGCGGGCGGTGCAGTCATCGTCTTTTCGGTAGGGAAGGGATTCGACGATGGCGGGGAATGGTCCGTCATTGGGCGCGTCCGGCAGATACGTGGTGACGGCGATGCGTACGCCATCGGTCATTTCGACGAAGACCCGTCGATCGATGGAGACCGGGTAGTGGTTGGAGTCCTTCACCAGGTAAAGCTACCCAGCCAGGTCCGGCCCGGGTGCGGAAACCGGCCGGGTTCATGGCGGGTCAGTGACCGAATGTCACCGGGCCGTCGGTGGCCGAGGTCTCGATCCGTTCGCCGACGAGGTCGACGAGGTACGTGGTGTAGTTGTGTATCGATACCTCAGGATTCCAGATGCCGATGGATACCACCGCGACGTCTTCCTGACTGTCGATGAACAGGGTGCCCGTCTGTTGGGAATACATGGTGAACTGGGCCCAGAACGTTGGTTGGTCGATCGTGGTGAGGGGAGCGGAAAACTGCCTTCCGTTCTCAAGATCCAGCACCCTCAGAACAGTTGATTGAGACGAGAGCCAGCCTTCGCGTGGGGGGTTGTCGCTGGCTATGGTGCCGGTGGTTTCCAGCCACATCAGTCGGGTTCCCGTCGGGTTCAACGTGGGCACGCTGACTGACGTTGCGTTTCGGTCGCACGTAGGAACGGGTCCGGGGGTGGGTAGTTCGGTTCCGTTCAAGTCGAACAAGAGCCATCTTCCACAGTCGGATGGTTCATCTGACGGCAGCGACTCAAGGCCCACCGCATCCATCATCCAAACCAGTATCCGCTGTCCGCCATACGACGCGAATACGGGTTTGACCCCTCCGGTCGATGACTCTCCGTCTCCGCTCGATTCACCGAGATCAGCGACTTCGGTCTGCGTCCCGGTATCTGGATCAATGAGCACAACCCAGTGGGCGGTGGTGTTGGTCCCGCTTGAATCGGCCTTGGCATCGCCAGTGATCGCGATGGCGTACCGATGGGTGGCGTTTAGTCCGGCGGGTAGGTATTCAGGTTCTACCCATCCGAGAGCTCCACCGGTCTTGCCGACCAACTGGCCGGCCCGTTCTCCGGGTCGGGGGCTGTACCAGATGGAACCCCCTGCCACTCCCGGCCCCCCCGTAAACTGATAAAGAATCGCATTGTCTGGCGTCACCCTGGCGACGGAAACCTGCTCCTCGATCAGTCTGGTGAGTTCGCCTTCCGAGTCAGCCCTGACCAGGCCGCCTGGACGCAGTTGGATGAGGTCGGGTCGATCGATATCGGCCCGGGTAAACGCCAGGAAAGCGAGAATCACCCCCACCCCCACGACGAGGGCGGCAAAGCCTTTGATGAGGCGGCTCGATTGGTTTGGAGACTCGTCGAGGACGATGGTTCGGAGCTGATGGTCGATCTCCCAGGCCAACCGGGGCCTGAGTTCCAGGGAAACGGTTGCCTCGGCGTCCTGTAGGTTGCCGGCGCCGTAGTGGGCTCCCAGCGCCCTGGCGATGCGCTCCTCATCCCAATGCCGTCCGTGATGGAGGAGCAGGATGAGGCGTTGTTTTTGGCTCAAGGCACTCAGAGCCGCGGCTGCCTCGGCATCGGAAGTTGGTACGGCCAGGCTGCCCGTGAGACGTCCCGGTTTATCCATCGCCAGGCGGATGGCATCGGCCGCTGGATCGTCCGTGGGGGTCCGCCCCAATCGACGGAGGGCCCGGTCGGTCGGGCGGTTGGCGGGGGACTGGACGGCGATCGAAACAACGGCGAGAACCTCCCGTCGGAGGGCGGGACTCTCGCTATCCACTGCTAGTTGCCTGCCACCGAGAACAGCCACTCGCCATCTTCGGCGATCCCGATGCGACGCCCGGTGTAGCCGCCTTGCTGTCGCATGGCGTCGATTTCTTCCTCATTGAAGACGGGTCGAAGCGCCGCCCAATCGGCATCGGTGGGCTGGTCGACGGCCGCCGACGGCCACACATAGATCGAACGCCCGTCAGGGAGCAGGCTGACTGCGTGCGGCAGGTTGAGAATCCGCACGATCAGAGACAGGTCGTCGCCGAACCGTGCTTCCGATGCCATCCAGTATCTGCGAGGGTCGCCTCCCGCGAGATCGACGACGAACGATGAGGACGTGAGCGAGGCCAGGGCATCAAAGTCACAAGCCACGGCGCGTTCGACGATGGCCGAGCGGATCGCCGCAACGGTATCCGGTAGGTCCGGTGTGACAGGCGGAACGGAGGGCTGACCGGCGGCCGAGCACGGTCCCGGTGCCATGCGAATGCCACCGAGTCGATGCCCCTCGGTGACCGCCAAGGGGCTGTTGAATAGTGACGCCGACCGGACGGGATCGGTGGTGGGGATCACTATTTGGCTCGCCTCTCCGACGACGATGAGAGAGCCTGATTGGTCGGTTACCAGCGCAGAGTCCTCGTCGAGGTCGAAAACCCGTACTGCCGATGCCACGTCGTAAACGGTTGTTGATTGATCATCGACTCGTGAGACGATCACCTGGCCGGCCAGTACCGTAGCCACGAGATCATCCCAGACCGCCACCGAGAATGGGCCGGAACCGTCAGTGCAGTCGGAGTTCCAAATCGGATCTCCGTCTTTGAAAGCGACGAGTTTGTTGCAGGTGGCATTGACACGTTGTTCGACGAGGATTGTCGGTCCGTCCGCGTCACCGGAAACCAGATCCGGTCCCTCATACAGCACCAACGGGGCTCCACCCTGGAGGTCCGCGGCGAGGAGTTGTCCGCCAACTGTTTCGCCGTCGGGTCGGCTCAGGTAGATGACATTTGGTCGCCCGTCGATCGGGGCGACATCGAGCAAGGTTATCACTTGTCCTTCACCTTCGGCGATCAGTTCGAGCGGCTCGATGGTGCCTGGTAGGAGGCGCAAGATGCCAGACGAGACGCCGGGTCCCGGGTCCTGGTACTGGAAGACGATGCCTCCGATGAGGTCAACGGATGCCGCCGCCAGGGGATAGTCGATATCGCCGGTAAGGATGGCGGCCGGAGCGTCGTCGTAGACCAGGGTTAATGCATGGTCGGTAACCACCATGACTCCTGAAACCGGCTCGGTGGAGGGAATCGTTGTGGCAGGAGGACTGGTCGGTGACACATCTCCGTTGTCATCGACTGTCGTTGTCGTGGTGTCCCCAGGCACGGTTGTTGCCGTTGGGAGCAACGAGCACGCTCCGAGGAGCATGGTCACTATGAGTAGGCCTGCGAGTCGGGTGGTCATGAGTGCAACGGTAGTTGGCCGGAGCCTCTACGAGAGTCGAATGGCCTGCTCATATGCCTTGATGTATGAGCGTGCAGCATTTGCCCATGAGAAGTCATTGGACATTCCTCGCTGCTGAAGGGCGGTCCAGGTTGGCTGGTCGGTCCGGAACAGTCGCATGGCGCGGCGGATGGTCTTGGCCGCTTCGATCGGCTCGAAGGCACGAAAACCGAACCCGGTTGCCAGATCTGGATTCTCGTCCACGTCGATGACGGTGTCGGCGAGCCCGCCGGTCAAACGAACGACAGGAATCGACCCGTATCTCATCGCGTGCATCTGACCGATACCGCAAGGCTCAAACCGCGATGGCATCACGTAGCAGTCCGTGCCTGCGGCGATCAGTCGGTTGAGCCCTTCCGAGTAGGGGCCGTGCCAGACAGCCTGAGGGTGGCGAATCGCCCAGCCGTCGACCATGGCATCAAGTTCCCCGCTACCGACGAGGACAAAGCGAGCGCCTTCTGATACAAGTGAGTCGAGATGGTCGTCGAGCAGGGCCAGGCCCTTCTGTTCGGACATGCGTCCGACGTTGCCAAAGACCACCCCATCGTCGATTCCTGCCATCTCAATGAGCATCTCGCGATTCGCGAGGCGCCCGCCCAGTTCATGAGGTCCGAAGGTTGAAGCGAGCGAGTCATCTGTTTCGGCATTCCATGCCACGGGATCGATCCCATTCACAATGCCGATCGGTGGTTGGCTCCGAGCGTTCAATACGCCGTCGAGGCCACCGGAAACTGAGGGGTCGGTCAGAAGTTGTTTGGCGAAGGTCGGGCTCACGGTCGTGACAATGTCGGCCAGGGCCATTCCTGCCTTCAGATAATTGGCGCCGCCGTACCACTCAAGCGGTCCTCCGAGGTTCGTGGATCGCTCGTCGGCGCCCAAGAGTTCGCTTGCCTCATGCAACGGGCCAACGATTGGATATACCGCGTTGTGCACTGTAAACACGGTCGGCCGGTCGGTGATGAGTGATACCGCTCCGGTGTGTGCGTCGTGGAGGTGAACGACATCGACGTCGTGCGCGATGGCAGCCACCACCGTGCAAAATCGCCCGAAACGGTGCCACTGGTCCTGGTAGCCGCTTCCGGGCGTGTCACCGTAGATACCAGGCCGATCAAACGAGTCCGGATCATCCACGAGGACGACCTCAACGTTGCCGTCCCGGTGTAGCCAGAGCGAATCTGCAAATCCGATTCCGGCGTGTCGGTCCCCGAGATTGTGGAGGTGCCGGTAGCGGGGGATGACAACTCTGACAGAGTGCCCTTCGGCGGCGACTCCGTGGGCAATGCCGGCTACCGCCTCGCCAAGGCCTCCGGTTCGGGCGAGGGGCGAGTATTCGGATGCTGCAATGAGTACACGCACGGCGGGCCTTCCTTCGCTTACGGTAAAGCTAGCGCTGGGTTGTCGGCTGCCGGAGAAAGTGTGGTCGGTAATATGGTGCCCATGCCCCAAAGCCCCGCGGTAAGCCGCCCCGAGACCGTCATCCTGCTGGGCTCCTATCCGGCCGACTACACCGACTCTCAGATAGACGCCTTTACGGAGCAGCGAGCCATGGCTGCCGAGATGATCGCGTCTGAATCTCGACCCCCGAGCATGATCTTTGTCTGCGTTCATAATGCCGGTCGGTCGCAAATGTCGGCTGGTTTTGCTCGACACTTGGCCGGTGATCGGGCGATCGTGTTCAGTGGCGGTTCAAACCCTGGCCCCGAGATAAATCCGGTAGCGGTGGAAGCGATGCGTGAGGTTGGCATCGATATCTCGAACCAGTTTCCGGTGCCCTTCACGACTGAGATCGTTCAGGCCAGCGATGTGGTCGTGACGATGGGCTGCGGAGATGCTTGCCCATACTTTCCCGGCAAACAATATCTCGACTGGGAGTTGGCCGACCCACACGGCCAGGACCTGGATGCCGTGCGGATCGTGCGCGACGAAATCCAACGACGGGTGATAACGCTCCTTTCAGAGATGGGCATTGATCTCTGAAGGCATGGATCGGTTCGAGCATCCTTCCGTCGAGGAGCTGATCGGGTGATTACCGCCCATATTGAGACCGCCTAGACTCATCGGTTATGCCGATCGACATTGATATTGCCCACGTCGCCAAGCTTGCTCGAATCGAGCTCTCCGAACAAGAGATGGCGGCCTATCGCGCCCAGCTAGGCGTGATTCTTGACCATGCGGCCAAAGTCCAGGCGCTCCCAACCGAGGGCGTCCCGCCGACCTCGCACCCCCTGGACATGGTGAATGCTTTTCGCGATGACGTTGTGACGCCCTCGCTGGATAGGGATGAGGTCTTGTCGCAGGCGCCCGATGCCACCGACGGGTTTTTCCGGGTTCCCCCATCCCTGGACAACGAATGACCGAACTTTCCCAGCTCACGCTCGTCGAGGCTGCTGTGGCTCTTCGCTCCGGAGAATGCACATCGGTGGCGCTCACGGAGTCAGTCCTCCATCGAGCAAGCCTCACCGAGGCCTCAGTCCACGCTTACCTGACAATCGATCGTCAGGGGGCCATGGCCGCGGCCGAGGCGTCAGATCGTCGGATCGCCGACGAGAAGCCGATCGGGCCGCTCGACGGGCTGCCGATAGCTCTGAAAGACAACATGATGACCAAAGGGATTGAGACGACCGCATCGTCGAAGATCCTGTCCGGATACATTCCGCCGTATGACGGTACCGTTGTCAAACTGCTTCGTGAAGCTGGCGCGGTGTTCGTTGGCAAGACCAACATGGACGAATTCGCCATGGGTTCGTCAACCGAAAACTCGGCGTACGGTCCGACCCGTAACCCCTGGAATCTTGATACGGTTCCGGGCGGGTCTTCTGGTGGTTCAGCGGCGGCGGTGGCCGCTGGTTCGGCTCTGGCCGGCCTTGGGTCCGATACCGGTGGATCCATCCGACAACCCGCCGCGTTGTGCGGACTGGTCGGTATGAAACCCACTTACGGTTTGGTATCTCGATACGGTCTGATCGCTTTCGCCAGCTCGCTCGATCAGATCGGCCCCCTGACGCGCTCGGTGCAAGATGCCGCCGTCCTTTATGAGGTGATCGCCGGCCATGATCCCCACGACGCCACCTCGTTCCCCGGTCCGGCTCCCTCGGGGACCGAACGACTCGGAGCCGGCGTCGAAGGCTTGCGAGTTGGTGTCGTGAACGAGCTGTCAGGCGAAGGGATCGACGACGAAGTGTTGGCCGCCTTCCGGGCCACCGTCGATCGGTTGGCGAACGCCGGTGCCGAAATCGTCGAACTCTCCCTGCCGTCGACCGCGACAGCGTTGTCGGCGTACTACCTGATCGCCCCGGCCGAATGTTCGGCGAACCTTGCCCGCTTCGACGGGGTCCGATATGGCCTGAGAGTTGAGGGCAGCACGGTCGATGAGATGATGTCGTTGACCAGAGCGGAGGGATTTGGCTCTGAGGTGATTCGCCGAATCCTGCTCGGGACCTACGCGCTATCGGCGGGCTACTACGACGCCTTCTATGGTCAGGCCCAGCGGGTTCGAACGCTCATCATTCAGGAGTTCGCTACGGCCTACCAGCAGGTGGACGTCCTTGTCTCACCGACCGCTCCGGCCCCGGCTTTTGAGTTGGGAGCCAAGACACAAGATCCACTTTCGATGTACATGCAGGACATCTGCACGATTCCGTCCAATCTCTCGGGCCATCCTGCCATGTCGGTACCGGTTGGCTTGTCGGCGAGCGGACTACCGATCGGGTTCCAGGTGATGGCTCCGGCGCTCGGCGAAACGGTCATGTTCCAGGTGGCCTCCGCCATCGAAGCGTTGTCCGATGACATTGGTCGCCCGGTTCTCGAGGTGGTGGCGTCGTGAATTGGGAGCCGGTCATTGGAATCGAGGTTCATGTCGAACTTGAGACGGCCTCGAAGATGTTTTGTGGATGTGCAGTCGACTTTGAGGCCGAACCAAATACGAATGTCTGCCCGGTCTGCCTTGGCCTGCCCGGCGCGTTACCGGTGCCCAACCGTAAAGCCATTGAATGGATAACGAAGATCGGTCTTGCATTCAACTGCTCGATATCGGAGCGATCCCAGTTCCACCGCAAGAACTACTTCTATTCGGACCAGCCGAAGAACTATCAGATTTCCCAGTTTGATGTACCGGTCTGCCATGACGGATGGCTTGACGTAATGGTTGACGGCGCGACGAGTCGAATTCGTATCAACCGGGCCCACATGGAGGAGGACACCGGCAAGTCCATCCATGTCGGTGACAGTGGTCGGATTCATTCGGCGACCGAAACGCTTCTGAATTTCAACCGGGCGGGAGTTCCGCTTGTTGAGATCGTCTCAGAGGCGGATATTCGCTCGGCTGCACAGGCTCGTGCGTACGCCCAGGATTTGAGGACCGTAGTTGCTGCCCTTGGCGTGTCTGATGCCAAGCTCGAAGAGGGCTCAATCCGGTTCGACGCCAATGTCTCGATCCGACCGGTTGGAACCGAGCCCTTCGGTACAAAAGTCGAAGTCAAGAATATGAACTCATTTCGGTCGCTGGAGCGGGCCGTCGACTACGAGATTCGTCGTCAGGGGGGCGTCCTGGAATCCGGGGGGATCGTTCATCAAGAGACCCGTCACTGGGACGAAGGCGAAGGTGTCACCCACTCGATGCGTTCCAAGGAAGGAAGCTCGGACTACCGGTACTTTCCGGAACCCGATCTCCTGCCGATCGAAGTTACGGATGAATGGCGTGATGAGATAGCTGCCACTCTGCCCGAAATGCCGGCAGCCAGGGTTCGCCGGTATATAGCGCTCGGCGCGGATGGCGACTCAGCATCTTCGCTGGCTGGTTCTGAAGCACTCGCAACGCTGTTCGAATCGGCAGTGGAGGCAGGTGCCCCAGGCAACGTCGCCGCCAACTGGCTCACTGGTGAGGTGACGGCCTGGTCCCGGCGGGAGTCCATGGACGTGGGCGAGTCAGCTCTCACCGGGGAACACCTCCGTGATCTGGCTGCGATGGTCGCGGCAAACTCGTTGTCATCAACCGCCGCCAAAGAGGTCCTCGGATATGTTCTTGCCGGTGAAGGTGGTCCAGTCGAAGTCGCTACCGCCCACGACCTGGTGCAGATCAATGACTCACGAGCGTTGGAAAAGGCGGTCGACGAAGTCATTGCCGACAACGAAGAACAGTTCGCCCGGTTGGCAGGAGGCGAGGACAAACTCATCGGGTTTTTCGTTGGTCTTGTCATGCGTGTTACCGGCGGTAAAGCCGACCCACGAGCGGCTACGGAAATCATTCGATCCCGGATTGGCTAGATGCCTGTCGTTTTCGACTGCGACGGAGTTCTGGTCGACTCCGAATCTCTGGCGTGGACGGCCATTGCGTCTGCGATGGGCCTCTTTGACGTTGTCGTTAGTGACGAGGATCGCCAACAGTTGGT
Source organism: Acidimicrobiia bacterium (assembly GCA_016650365.1). Lineage (NCBI taxonomy): Bacteria > Bacillati > Actinomycetota > Acidimicrobiia > Acidimicrobiia bacterium. The sequence continues at coordinate 13,771 of JAENVV010000275.1, read as the reverse complement.
AGGTCATCCTTTCGAATACGAGTACGCCTATTTTGCCGGGCGAGCAGATCTACCACCGCCCGAAATCGTCAAGGCAGCTATTTCCGACGCCATGTTCGCCCTGTTTGAACGTCATCTGGAATCGTTTGAGGATGCCAAGGACACCATTGAAGTACTGGTGGGTCGTGGCGTATTGCTGGCCGTGGCCTCGACGTCTGCCCGCGATCGATTGGACGTTTCGTTGCGGGCCACTGGCCTGGCCGATTTCTTCTTGGCGTCGGTGGCCGGCGACGAGGTGGTCGCCGTGAAGCCCGCTCCTGATCTCTTCCTGAAAGCAGCCGAACTGCTCGGGGTGCCTCCCGAAGTCTGTACGGCTGTTGAAGACTCTCCGGTTGGAATAGCGGCAGCCAGGGCGGCGGGTATGCGGGTGGTGGCGGTGGACCGGGGTCAGTTCGGCATGGACGAATTGGCCGGGGCCGATGTCCTCGTCCCGCGTTTGACGCCCGCTCTCTTTCACGGAAGCTAACCTGACGCCATGGATCAATGGCTACCTCTCTTGCTCGGAATCGGTGCGACCGGTCTGGTGATTTTTTGGGTCGTGAAGAAAGTATTCAAACTGGCGATCTTCGCGGCCATTGCGGCGGCGGCCGCCTGGTTCTGGTTCAGTACCTGACCGTTGGAGTTCTTGGGCGGTCTCCTGGCGGACACTGTTAGGGAGCTCTTCGGATTCGGGGCAGAGCTTCGACGGATCCTGTTTCTGACCCTGGCGGTGGCCGGGGTCGCCACGGCTATCGGGGTTCTGGTGGGTGTGCCGCTGGGGACCTGGTTGGCACTCACTCGCCACCGACTACGAAACACCATCGACGTGTTGGTAAACGCCGGTATGGGTGTCCCGCCGGTCCTGGCCGGACTATTGATCTTGATACTGCTGTGGAATGACGGCCCGCTCGGTTCTCTTGATCTTGTGTTCACGCCGGTGGCCATGGTCGGTGCCCAGGCGCTCTTGGCGATTCCCATTGCGGCAGGAGTCACCGCCGGGGCGATTCGCGGGCTCGGCCCGGCTGCCAGTGAGCAACTGGTCGCGCTGAGGCTCACCGGTTATCGGCGTGGATTTGTAGCGGCTCGGGAGGCCCGTCCCGGCGTGATCGCAGCGGTGGCCGCCGCCTTCGGGCGGGTCGTTTCCGAGGTAGGTGCCGTTCTCATCGTTGGTGGCAACATTGAAGGCGAAACCCAGGTCCTCACCACCGCGATCGTGCAGCAAGCCCGCCAGGCCCACTTTGATTCGGCCCTCGCCCTCGGGTTCGTCCTTCTCATCATCGTCGCGCTGGTGAATGTGGCCTTAGGGCGATTGAGGTCGGTATGAGATTTACGTACCCGGCTGACGGGTCCCAACTCGACTGTGAGGTCGATATTCCAACCGGTATGCGAACCGTCGTCTTCGGGCCCAACGGCGCCGGTAAGTCGACGCTTCTACGATTACTGGCCGGCACCATCGGTGACAATCCGTGGGAGGCCACCTATCTGCCACAGACCGTCTACCACTTCCGTGGCAGTGCCGGATGGAACCTTGGCCTTGGCTTGAACGCCGAGCAGGCGGCCAGGGCTCGTCACCTGGCGGATCGGCTGGGAGTCGGGCACCTTATGGAGGCGACGGCGGTGTCTGGTGGTGAACGGCAACGTTTCGCCCTCGCCCGTACCCTGGCGAGACCCGAACCGTGGGTTCTGCTCGACGAACCATTGGTGGCCCTCGACACACAGGATCGAATCAACGTGGCCAGGGTGATCGTCGAAGCGATCGGTGACCGGAGTGCGGTGATCGTGACCCATGACCAGGATGCCGCGGTGATTCTCGGCCAAAACATGGTTGTCCTGATTGATGGGGCAGTGCACCAGGCCGGTCCGATCCACGAAGTGTTTGCCCAACCCGCTGACGAAGCCGTAGCGGCCGCGGTCGGGCTTGGCAACGTTCTTGATGGGATCGTGCGGGTTACTGAAGGGCCCTTGTGCTCGGTTGCCTCAGGTGGGAGTGCCATCTGGGGAGTTGGCGATCACGAACTGGGCGACACCGTGCGAGTGATGTTCGGAGCCGAGACCGTCACAATGTATGCCGGTACGCCGCCTTCGGTCGGATCGGCCAGGAACAGCTTCATCGGGATGGTTACCGAGGTGCGGTCGGTCGGCCGATTTGTCGAAGTTGTGTTGGACGCCGGGGTTCCGATCGTGGCTTTGTTGACGCCGGGATCGTTGGAAGCCCTTGGCCTGAGAGAGGGAGTGCCGGCGACTGCTGTCGTGAAAGCAACCGCCGTGCGGGTCGTGCCGTCTTGAAAGGGCTGGTCGTGGCCTTGATACTCGGGCTGGCCGCCTGTGGGGGTTCTCCCGACCGGGTGATCGTCGGGGCCGGGACGACGCTGGTCGACAGCGGGTTCATCGAAGCAGTGGCCGCCCAGTACGAGGCGGATCACCCTGGAGTTCAACTGAGCATTCTCGGAGAGTCGAGCGCTCAGATTCTCAATCTCGGCAAATCAGGGGCGGCCGAGGTTCTCATCACCCATGCCCCCGAACAGGAGGCCGTTTTCCTCGCCGATGAGGATCCCCGACTCTCGAAGATTGTATTTTCGAGTGAGTTTGTTCTCGTCGGTCCGCCCGGTCTTGCCGAAACCCTGAACGGACTCACGACTACCGAAGCGTTCGCGCAGATTGCGGATCGTAGCTATGGCTTTGTGTCTCGGGGAGACGGATCGGGGACTCATGAAACCGAGCTCAACCAGTGGCCCTGGCCCGGGGCGGCACCGGACGGCGATTGGTACATTTCGACCGGGCAGGGCATGGGCCTAACCCTTCAGGTCGCCGATCAGCGGGGGGCATTCACTTTATCCGAGGTCGGGGCTTTCGTTGGTGCAGAGAACCTCGGGCACCTCGTGCGGGTTGACCTGGTGGATCCGCCAACCAACCCCTATCGGGTCACAGTCATCGAATCCGCATCGCCAGCCGGCCTTGATTTCGCCGAGTGGCTACTCGGATCCGAAGGCCAAGCTGCCGTGAGGCGCGTCAATGAGGAGCTCTTCGGAGCGGTTGTCTACCAGCCCTAGGTGCCGCTAGGGAATGATCAGAATCGGGCATGGCGAATAGTGCGCCAGCCGGTCGGCAACCGATCCCATCACGAATCGTTCGATGAAGCCGGCCCCACGTCTACCGAGGACGAGCAGGTCCGCTTCGAAGTCCTCGCAGTACTTGACGATCGTCCCGGACGGCTCACCGACCTCAAGGGCAGTGGTGACTTCGAGATCGGTCTGATCCAGCTTTGACATGGTCACATCGAGAATCGACTGGCGGGCGTCAACAACGGCTTCTGACATGGCGCGCGGGGGAGGGGGTGCGCCCTCGATGCCCCACCAGCCTTCCGGCGGTCGCACGACCGTGACAACATGGAGCTTGGCGCCACTTTCTCGGGCCAGGTTCGCCGCAAACTGGGTAGCGGCGATTGACCGCTCAGATCCATCGGTAGCCGCAACGATCGTCTTCCATGCCATGTGACACCTCCACCTCTGAATCTACACGGCAGCGGGGCCCGAGCGGCGTGACCGGACCCGGTTTTGTATTTCAAACGCCCGAGGAGGACAATTGATGATGGACAAACCCAAGGTAGTCGTCGCCGAAGTCATAGCAGCCGCAGGTCTCGAAGCGCTTGAGCGCGCCTGTACGGTCGACAATGCCGCCGGTGTCGAACGGGCCGATCTGCTCCTTCGTCTCCGCGACGCCGACGGATTGGTGGTTCGCTCCGCCACCCAGGTCGACGCCGAATTGTTGGCGGCAGCTCCAAAACTAACGGTGGTCGGTCGAGCCGGCGTCGGCGTCGACAACATCGATTTGAAAGCCGCCACTGCCCAGGGCGTCCTCGTGGTCAACGCCCCAACTGCCAATACGATCTCCGCCGCTGAACACGCCATGGCGTTGATCCTGTCCCAGGCCCGAAATGTGGCGAGAGCCGATGCGGTCTTGCGATCGGGGACATGGGATCGGACCAGTTTTCAAGGGGTTGAGCTGCATGGCAAAACGCTGGGGATTCTCGGCATGGGTCGAATCGGGTCGCTGGTCGCTGAGCGGGCGAGAGCTTTCGGGATGAATCTCATCGGGTACGACCCGTTCGTGTCGCCAGACATTGCCAGCCGGCTGGGCGTGCAGATTGTTGAAGACGTGTCGGACCTGTACGCGGTCGCAGATTTCATCACCGTCCATCTTCCCAAGACCCGCGAGACGGAAAGCATGCTCGATGCCGACGCCTTCTCGTCGATGAAGCCGGGTGTTCGCATTGTCAACACATCGCGTGGCGGGATCATCGTCGAGGAGGATCTCGCCGAGGCAGTTCGTAACGGTCACGTGGCCGGGGCGGGTCTCGACGTGTTTGCGGTCGAACCGTTGACGGCCAGCCCGCTGTTCGATTTACCGCAGGTGGTCCTTACCCCGCATCTCGGAGCGTCGACTGTCGAAGCTCAGGACAAAGCCGGTATCGATGTTGCAACGGCGGTCGCCGCGGCATTGTCCGGCGAACTTGTGTTGTCGGCCGTGAACGTCGACCTTGGTCGCGAAGTATCTCCCGAAATCAGAGCGTACCTCCCGCTGGTCGAAAATCTGGCGAGGGTCTTCGTCGGCATCGCCAAGGGTCTGCCGGCGGTGGTCACCTTGCGTATGGAAGGTCGTATTGCCGAGTTTCCAGCAACACCCCTTCGCCTGGCGGCTTTGAAAGGGGCTCTTTCGGAAGCGTCAACCGACACGGTTTCCTATGTGAACGCTTCTTCGATTGCGGAAGATCACGGGATTCAGATCGTCGAGGAGAAGGCCAAGGACGCGCGGGATTTTGTATCCCTTGTTCAACTGTCCGGGACGTTCAACGGCCAACCGGTGTCGGTATCGGGCACGATCACCCGGAAGGGGCCGGTGTTCGTGGAAATCCAGGGCCTGGAGCTGGAACTACCCATGCATCGGAACTTGTTGATGGTCCGAAATCAGGACGCACCCGGGTTGATCGGTCGGGTCGGTACCTTCCTCGGGGATTTGAACGTCAACATTTCCGACATGGTGGTCGGGCGGATGCCGGGTACCGGCGAGGCGGCCATGATGGGAGTCGCCACCGATACCGTGGTGACCGATGCCCAGGTCGAAGCCTTGAGGAAGTTGGACGGAATCATCACCGCGCGATTCGTGCAGCTTCCTGACGCCTAGAAGACCCACAGCTGCAACGCCCACCCGGCGGCGAGCGCCCACAGGCCGGCGACCAGGTCGTCGGCCGTGATACCGAGGGCGCCGTGGAGTCGCTCGGCCGCTGCGACACCCGGGAATTTCTTTGTTGCGTCGGCAACCCGGAAAACAACGAAAGCGACCAATACGGCAGGAACCGTCAGGCCGATCGAAGCCAAGAACATTCCGGCCGCCTCATCTGCCACGATCCAGCCCGGGTCGGCACCATCGGCCGCGAACGGTCGAGAGGACCACAAAGACAGTCCGGTGGCGACGGCTGCCGCCAGAGCCTGCCATTGCCAACCGTACGGGGCGATGAGCAGGGTCATGCCGAGGGCGACCGCCGAGCCAACCGTTCCGGATCCGGAGTGATCGCCGCGAAGCTTGCCAAGCAGGAGGCCGGATCCGAACCATGAGGCAATCGTGCGGTGCATCGGGGCAGGCTACAGTTTTGTCAGATTTGGAGGATCATTTGAAGCTTGAAGACATGAACTCGTATGTAACTCTGGCCGGAACGTCGATAGCCGGGGACGGCCGAATCGTGTTCGGGTCCAAGCAGATGAATGTCGATGAGGACCGCTACGACGCCTTCATCTGGGTGGCAGATGGTGAGGTCGTTCGTAAGCTGACGGCGGGACCCACCGATCTGGCGCCCCGGTTCAGCCCGGATGGAACCAAAGTCGCCTTCTTGCGCAAGGGGCCGGCAGTCACGGACAAACCGCAGCTGGCAGTGATTCCGTTTGGTGGCGGCGAAGCCGAGGTGCTCACCGAGTTCGCAATGGGGGTCCGCTCATTTGATTGGTCACCCGACAGCGCCCAACTCGTCGTGTCAGCGGTCGAATACTCAGATGAGTGGAAAGACCTCGACGACGACGAGCGGAAACGAAAGCCGGCCAGGGTCGTACGGCTCCCGATGCGGTTCGACACCATTGGCCAGCTGCATAACACCGTCAATACCACCTGGCTGGTTTCTGCCGACGGGAGTGAGAAGGTCAAGATTTCCGACGACGATTCTTTCCGTGAAAACGGGGCGATCTTCTCACCTGACGGTACCAAGATCGCCTTTTGCTCCGACCGATCGGGTGACCGGGTCGCCAACAACGATGTACAGGTTTGGGAACGTCAGCTCGAGACCGGCCAGCTCACGATGGTCGCCGATCTGGGTATGTGGTCATCGCTCGACTACTCAGATTCGGGATCTTTGCATGCTCTTGGTCTTCGAAATCTGTTTGATTGGCCCGACATGGTGCAGTTGTGGCGTCTGGATGCAGGCGGGCCGGTCACGCTGACCCCGGACCTCGATCGGGGCATCGCCGAGTTGGCTTTTCGGGGTGACGACGCAGTCATTCTGGTTGAGGACGAAGGACGGGTAGTCGTCAAGAGCATCTCGCCCGAGGGTGCCATCACCGCCGTCCACGAGGCGGATTCCATGGCCGGATCGCTGTCGGCCAGCGTCGCCGGGTTGGCCTTTGTCGACTCAAGCTATGACAACCCGGGTGAATTGATGACGTCGGATGGGGGAGTGGCGAAGCGCCGGACTTCGTTCAACGACGATTTCGCTTCCAAGCTGGTCCACGCTGAACACTTCCTGGTCAATGCCGGTGGCGGTGATGTCGACGTCTGGGTGTACCTGCCGGTCGGGTCTGAGCCGGTCCCGACTCTTCTGAACATCCACGGTGGCCCGGCCGCCCAGTACGGCTATGGGTTCTTCGACGAGTTCCAGGTGTATGTCGGCGCCGGGTATGGCGTCGTGGCGTGTAATCCGCGCGGCTCGTCAGGTCGTGGTTCGAACCACGTCCGAGCGGTGGTTGGTGGAGGCTGGGGCGTCAACGACATGGCTGACATCCAGGCGGCGATCGATGAGGCGCTTAACCGGTACCCAAGACTGGATCGAGACCGACTCGGTGTCATGGGCGGGTCATACGGCGGCTTCATGACGGCATGGCTGACCTCTCGTGATCAGCGGTTCAGGTCAGCGATCGTCGAGCGGGGACTCCTCAACTGGTCATCGTTTACCGGTACTTCCGATATCGGACCGTACTTTTCGCAAATGTATCTAGAGGCGAATCTTCCTGACGATCCAGCCAAGCTGTGGGAAGCGAGTCCCCTGGCCAATGCGCATGAGATGAAGGTCCCGACGCTGATCATGCACTCGGAGAACGACTACCGGTGCCCGATCGAGCAGGCCGAACAGCTATTCACCATGCTCTTGCGGAGCGGGGTCGAGACCGAGATGGTGCGATTCCCTGGCGAGTCGCATGAACTGTCTCGGGCCGGCAAACCGCGGCATCGACAGGAGCGATTTGAGGCGATTCTCGACTGGCATGGTCGCCACTTGCTCCCGGTCGACGAGAACCTGGCAAACTAGTAGCCATGGAAGCATCGAAGTACATTTGGATGGACGGCGAACTCGTTCTCTGGGACGACGCCAAGGTCCACGTTTTAACCCACGCCCTGCATTACGGATCGGGAGCCTTCGAAGGTATCCGGGCCTACGCCACCGATACTGGTCCAGCGATCTTCAGGCACCGCGAACACATGGAACGACTTGTGATGTCGTGCAAAGCCTACGGATTGCCGCTCGATCTTGACGCTGATCAGCTCATGAAAGCCGCCAGGGAAGTCATCTCTTCCAATGAACTGGCGAGCGGATACATCCGCCCGCTCGTTTTCCTCGGTCTGGGGTCGATCGGCTTGAACCCGGCCGGCGCATCGACCCACATCATGGTGGCCGCCTGGGAATGGGGTGCCTACCTGGGGGACGACGGAGTCACCAACGGTATCCGGGTCGCGGTGTCTTCCTGGCGCCGGATTGACTCGTCTTCACTGATCCCTTCTGCCAAGGGGACCGGCGGCTATCTCAACTCGATCCTTGCCAAGAGCGAAGCGGTTCGGGCGGGCTTCGACGAAGCCATCCTTCTCAACCGGGAGGGGTTTGTCTCAGAAGGTTCTGGCGAGAACATCTTCGTAGTCAAAGATGGTGTGGTAGCAACCCCGCCTGTTTCAGACGGCTGCCTGGGCGGCATCACACGTGATGCGGTAATTCAAATCTTGCGCGATAACGGCCACCAACTCGTCGAACGTTCCGTGACGCGCTCAGAGCTGTATTACGCCGATGAGATCCTGCTTTGTGGAACGGCCGCCGAGGTAACACCGGTCAAGGAAGTTGACGGCCGACCGGTCGGGTCAGGGCGCCCGGGACCGGTCACCAAGCAAGTCCAGTCGATTTTTGCTGACGCGGTGCGTGGCAAAGTCCCCGCCTACGAGCACTGGTTGGACCGGGTCTGATGGGACGACAACCGAATATCGAATTGGATCGCTCAGACGCCCCGCGGGCGGTTGGGAAGCCTGGCGCTCCCCGCAGATGGAAGCCGACCAGACCAGGGGAGATTTCCAGTCCTGACGAGATGCGATGGGGCGGCGCTTTCGGCCGTCCCGGTCCCGATACCGGGTGGGCGATCAAGCTCATACGCTCGAGCGACTGGGATCGAACCTCGCGAAGTTCTGAGTCCGAGGCGGTTCTGGCGACTTTCGTCGGGGCCCGGGCGTCGTTGTTCGGCAGGGCGCCCACCACCAGTGACGTGGAGGTAGGTCTGCTTCTTATGGGATTTCGTCCCGATGAAGTACCACCGGCGGTCGCCAAGCGCCTCGTAGCGGAACGCCATCGATGGCTGGACAAGTCAGCCCATGAACACAACAAAGGTGCGGCGTTTGTCGGGTCAATCGATCCAGCGTTGATGGCTGCGTCACCGGATCGAGTTCGGACGCGACTCGCCGCCTCGTGAGCGAGTACCGGTACCTATCTGGCGTCATTCTCCCGGTGCCGGATCAAATGATCCTGGGCTCGCTGATCACCGAACACCTTCCCACGTGTTTCGGGTGTGGCTCGGAGAATCCCGACGGACTGCACCTCGAAGTGCAGTATGCGGGTGATCTTGTGGTCGTTGATCTGACCTTCGACAAGCGCCACGAGGGTGGACCCGGTCTGGTGCACGGCGGCATGTCTGCGGCCGTGCTTGACGACCTCATAGGTTTCGTCATGATTGCGCACCAGAAGCCAGGTGTGACGGCCAATCTGAGCGTCAATTATCTACGTCCCATTCCGGTCGGTATGCATCTGCGGGCCGAAGCATGGATGACAAGGATCGAGGGGCGCAAGATGTTCGCGGAGGCGGTCGCCTTCGACGACCGCGGGACCAACTATCTTGAGGCCTCCGGATTGTTCCTATCTGTCGGCATGGAACACTTCCAGGACGCGCTCAAACCGATCTACGAAAGCGACGAGTACTACCCGTGAAAATTGTTCGTATGCAAACCAACGAAGGCATTGCCTATGGCACCGTTGAGCCGGAGGGCATCCGGGTCTATCAGGGTTCACCCCTCGTTCACTGGGAAGCCACCGATGTGTTCGTCAAATTTGGTGACATTCAGCTGTTGTCACCGGTTCTTCCCTCAAAAGTGGTCGCAATCGGTCGGAACTATGTCGACCACGCCGCCGAATTCAACAACCCGGTCCCTGAGGAACCTCTCATTTTCCTCAAGCCGTCGACGTCGGTAATCGGGCCGGGCCAGCCGGTTCTGTATCCCAAACTCACCAAAGACCTCCAGTATGAGGGTGAGTTGGTCGTGGTCATCGGAGCGGTTGCCCGCCATGTGCCGGCTGAGGACGTGGGTCAGGTCATCCTCGGGTATACCGTGGGCAACGATATGACGGCGCGCGACCTTCAACGCAAGGACGTCCAGTTCACCAGAGGTAAAGGGTTTGATACTTTCTGTCCGCTTGGTCCGGCCATCGAAACAGAGTTTGATGCCGCTGAGGGAATGAGCCTCATCACCAGGGTGAATGGCGAGGTTCGCCAGGATGGGTCGACCGCTGATCTGGTGTTCGGGGTCGCCGAACTCATCGAATACGTCACGTCGGTTATGACACTCCTGCCTGGCGATGTGATCATGACTGGCACCCCGGGCGGGGTCGGTCCGGTACAGCCTGGCGACCGGATGGATGTGGAGATCGAGGGCATCGGAACGTTGACGAACACGGTGGTGGCTGCATCATGAGTGTTCGGGTACGTATCGCTCCGTCGCCTACGGGGATGCTGCATGTCGGCAATGCTCGTTCGGCCGTATTCAACTGGCTGTTCGCCCGTCACCACGGTGGCACGTTCATCGTTCGGGTGGACGACACCGACATCGCCCGCTCAGAGGAACAGTATGTAACGCAGATGATGGAGGCTATGCGATGGCTCGGTCTCGACTGGGATGAGGGCGTTGGGGTCGGTGGACCACATGGCAGCTACCGCCAGTCGGATCGCTTCGATCGGTATCGAGAAGTCGCCGAGCAATTGATCGCCGATGGAGCTGCCTACCGTTGCTTCTGTACGCCCGAGGAGCTAGACGATCGCCGGCAAGCTGCTCAGGCGGCCGGTCGTCCTCCTGGCTACGACGGAGCCTGTCGCACGCTCGGCTCAGAGCAGGTCAACACACGAATGGCGGCCGGCGAGTCATTCTTGGTTCGTCTGGCCATTCCCCGTCCGGGTGTTACCGAGTTCTTTGATCTGGTTCGCGATGACATGCGGTTCGACCATGATGTGATCGACGATTTCGTGATATTGCGCTCGGATGGCACACCCACCTATCACCTGGCATCGACCGTCGATGACGTCGACTACGAGATCACCCATGTGGCCAGGGGGGAAGATCTCTTGTCTTCGACGCCACGCCACATTCTGCTCACCAAGGCGATGGGGGCTGAACCGGTCATCTACGCCCACCTCCCGCTCTTGTTCGGTCCCGACGGCAAGAAACTGTCGAAACGGCACGGCGACACATCGATGGATGCGTACATGAAGGCCGGATATTTGCCGGAAGCCATGTTCAACTACATGAGCCTTCTCGGCTGGTCATACGATCCTGAAGTCACCATCTACAGCCCTGAGCAAGCTATCGAAAAGTTCGACCTCGCCGACGTTTCGAAGAACCCGGCGGTATTCGACACGAAGAAACTCGAATGGATGAGCGGCGAATATATGCGTGAACTGGCTCCTGACGACTTCGTGGCCCGATCACTGCCGTTTATTGAGGTGAACCGGAAGCTTTCGGATGACGAACGCCGCCGATTTGAGGTAATGGCCCCTCTGATCCAGGAGCGGGTCAAGGTGTTGCCGGAGGTTGTGGAAATGTCGGAGTGGCTCTTCGTCGATGAGGTCTCGTTCGACGAAGCGTCCTGGGACAAAGTCATGAAACCGGAAGCTGCCCCGGTGTTGGAAGATGCGATTATCCGACTGGAGGGTCTGACTGTATGGTCGACTGAGGCGATTGAGGGCGTCATGCGGCAAATGCTCGAAGATCTCGAATTGAATCCCCGCAAGGGTTTTCAGCCGCTTCGGGTGGCTGTGACCGGCTCGATGATCAGTCCGCCCTTGTTCGAATCCATGGAAGTGCTCGGTCAGCCAGCGACAGTCGCTCGTTTGCGCCGGGCCCTCGCTCGTTTCGTTTAGGCGGCCGAAGGACTCGCCTAGTACGCTATTATTGAGGCGCTCCCAGAACTGCTCTTTTTGTTCTGTTTGTCGTGTTTTCGCACGGCCCCGTCGTCCAGTGGCCTAGGACGCCGGCCTTTCACGCCGGTAACGCCAGTTCGAATCTGGTCGGGGCTACAACAAAGAAAATGGCCCGCCGAAGGTGGGCCATTTTCTTTGTTCTGAGTTGTTTTCAGATTCGAACCGAATCCTGGGTCGGGGCGAATCGGCTTTGCCGATTCGTGGCAGTTGCTTCGCAACTGCGAGCTACACCTACCTAAGAATTCGTTACGACTGCACGCTCGTCCAAGCTGTTGGCGTCCGGAAATAAGTGTGGCGGGACAACGCGTGTGCAGGAGTGAGATGCGCGATCTTGATACAATGGCCCGAGCATCGGCCTATGGAGGTTCGTCATGGAAGTAGGAATTTTCTTCGGCTTGATGGTCTTCATGGTTGTCCCATTTGCCATCTTTCACATCTGGGCGGTAATCGATGTTCTGAAGACCCCGCCTAGCGTCTGGGAAGCTGCCGAGCAGAATCAGATCGTCTGGGCGATCGTGGTCCTGGCACTGGCCTTCTTGGGTCCGATTCTGTACCTGGTGATCGCCCGCCCACAACTGCGGGTCGCCACCGACCGGGCCAACGTCGTTCAATAGGACGGTCGGGCCGAACGGCTAGTCAGAGTTCTTGAAGGGTTCAAGAAAGGCGAGAGCTTCGTCCTCATTCGTGAACACCCTGAAGGGAATGAGTAGCCGCCCGAGCGGATCAAAACGTTCGCTAAGCGATTCGAGCATCGCTGGATCGACAATCATCGAGCCTGCCGAGAAGACGGCCCGCATCTGATTGATCACAGCAAGCCATCCCCGCGGATCGCCTCCCGGCCAGATGCGCGCATCAAAGAGGACAGGGTGTCGCCGGCCTCCTGCGAGTCGAGTGGCGGCTTCAATCGTCGCGGAAACCGACTCGTCGGTGCTTACGACGCCTTTGGAAACGATGTGAAATAACCCGTCAGCCAGGGTCACGTGGGTTGCCAGGGTCTCGACAGGTCCGTGGGTCATTGCTCAAGCTTATACGCCGCATCGCGGCACTGGTCCGACAACCAGTTGCTATCAGATCACCGGACTCCGGCGCTCAAGGAGAAGAACATCTCGCCAGATCCCGTTCATCTGTCCGAGCTTTTCGTGGGTACCGACCCGTCGGAACCCGGCCTTCTCATGAATGTGTACCGACGCTTCGTTTTCCGGGAAGATGCCTGCCTGGATGGTCCAGATGCCGTCCGATTCCGTGGTCTCGACCAGTGCGGTGAGCAGGCGAAGGCCGACGCCTCGACCCCGGGCGGCTTCGGCAACATATACGCTACTTTCCACAACGCCGGCGTACACACATCGGCCAGAGACGGCTGAAATCGCCACCCATCCGACGACACGTTCGGTTTCTGCGACGAACCGGTGGGCTGGAAGATGGCCGGCGTCCCAGGATTTCCACGATGGGACGTCGCGCTCAAAAGTGGCGTGACCGGTGGCGATACCTTCGGCGAAGATCCCCAAAACAGCTGCCGCGTCGTCGATCGTCATTGGCCGAATGATCATCGCGATCAGGATACCGGGTGGACGGCACGACGCGGTGGGGATCTCTGACGCTAGCCTCGCTCCAATGGCTGTTGCACGTCCGGCGTTCACCGTCGGTATCGAAGAGGAATATTTGCTTGTCGATCGTGAATCGCGAAACCTGGTTGCCGATCCTGCTCCCGGGTTGATGGACGAACTCGAGGAGCTGCTTAGTCACCAGGTCAGCCCCGAATTTCTTCGCTCCCAGGTCGAGGTTGGCACAAGAGTGTGCGCCAATATGGAAGAAGCCGCCATCGACCTTGAGATGCTCCGTCGTACGGTCTGTGCGACCGTCCGTCCGTATGGATACGCGGTTATCGCCTCCTCGACGCACCCTTTTGGCATTTGGCGGGACCAGCTCACGACGCCGAAGGAGCGGTACGAGGGTCTGGCCCGCGACCTGCAAGCCGTGCTGCGGCGACTGGTTATTTGCGG
>JAENVV010000274.1 GCA_016650365.1 Acidimicrobiia bacterium | reverse complement strand
GCCTGGATTTCGGAGTCGCGGGACTCGATCACCACGATGCAGCGTTCGAGCAGATCGCGCGGTGTGTCGTCGCCGGCCAGAAAGGCCGGCACGTGCTCAAGAAAACCGGGCGACAAGGGGGTGGCAGGATCGTACGACATAGTGGCCCCGTTTGAGTTCGACTGCCCGCCACGTTAGACGACCAACCGATTTGAGGTTCACGTGCTCATGAGGTCTCAGCTCCACTGAGGCCTCAGCTCCACGGAGGACCCCTTCGATCACCGGGAGGACTCACCTCGAAACGATTGATCATGCCTCCTTTACGGACCGATCGACGAAGGGCGCGCTCTTGGCTCGTTCAACCTGTGGTGCCTTCCGGCCGACGGTGACTCGATGGCCGATTGGTTCGGAGAGGCGGAAGGACGTCTTGAGTTCCAGGCGGCTACTCGGCTGATTCCTGGCTCGGTGACGATATCGCAGGGTCAGGTCTGAGCGCCGGGGTCGACTCGGCCTAAACAGCCCTTTCCTGGGTTTGCAGCGCCAACAATCGATCGAGGTCGCCGTGCACTTCGAGGCCGGCGTTGCGGCCTTCACCGGCAAAAATGACACCGCCGGCGTGGTCGGTCAGGCTGATGGTCACCGTGGCGAGCATCGTTTCGCCCACCCGGTCGCTCATGTCGGTTCGCGTCGGACCGTGCAGCAAGCCGCCGGTGGCCCGGTCGGCGTGGATCTCAAGTCGCTTCTTGCGATCGACCACCGTCCAGTCAATGGCCTCGTCGGAGAATGCCAATTCGGTCGTCTTGGCACCGGTGTACGTGGCGAACTGGTGGAGAACACCCTCGTGGTGGAGTCCAATGATGAACCCGGGAAACGCTGAGAACAGCCAGGGGATGATGGCGATCGACCCAACCAAACTGGTTCCCGCGGTTTCGAAATGGTTCGACTGCATCCAGGCGTACCCGGCAGGGAATGACTTGCCCCAGTCCTTCTCGCCGTATCCGCGCCCACCATCAAAGTCGATCGCCTGACCGTCGACTCGAAGCGTTCCGGCCACCGAGTGATCGAAGCTCACGAGGCCGTGGTTGCATTCCATTCGCGGCGCCCACCCATAGGGGCCCATGATGCCCAAACGGGTCGGCGTCACGGGCCACGGCTTCGGAGTGCCGAGCGTCAGTTCGCCTTGGATCGTTCGGGTCTCGTCGGCGATGTCGAGAAGTACCCGGTCGCTCGAAAACCGGTTCGGTCCGATGTGCACCTCGAACTCGTCTCGGGCGGCCCAGAACTCGTCGGCCGCATACCGGTGGTAGGTGGCCTCGCCGGTCGACCCATCAAGGATCTGCACAAACGCATGATGACGATCCGGGTCGTCGCTCAGGAAGATGCCAGGAATCACCGCATACCGGTGCGTTTCGGTGGCGTCGACGAGTTTGAAATACCAGCCCTCAAAATACGGTGGTCGGCGCTTATACCCGTGATATCGCTCGGGATGAAAGAGGTTAGAAAACATTGGCGTTCCTCACGGCAGGCGATGGTAGTGCGAGGAAGGACGAAGTTGGCTCAGACCAATAGAATGACAACAACAGATGATCGATCGAACCCGTCGCCTTCGACTCCCACGGCTTTCGGCTGGAAGGAACGCTCAGCGTTCCTGACGCGCCAGGGCCGCATCCTGGGGCCGTGCTCGTGACTGGTTCAGGGCCGCTGGATCGAAACTCGAACATGAAACGCCAGACCCTCACCGTTACGGGCGACCTGGCTGCACACCTGGCCGAAGCGGGGATCGCCTCGCTGCGTTACGACAAGCGGGGAGTGGGCGGCAGTGAAGTCCGCGAGATTCTTCAATACGATTGGCCTCCCATAATCGGGGACCTCGCCTGGTCCGGTCGGAGTGTG
>JAENVV010000273.1 GCA_016650365.1 Acidimicrobiia bacterium | reverse complement strand
GGCTGGTAGAGACCGGCGAATCTGGCGGCCGACGATGGATCGTCATGTACCTTCGGTCCCCTGGCCATGAGCTGGGCACGCGCTGCATCAGCGGCGTATCGGTCTTCGTGGTCGAGTGTATCGAAGAGTGCCTCAATTCCGCCGTCGATGGTGCCGAGCGTCGCGGCGGCGTTTTGGCGAACCCACCAGGCCGGATCGGTCAATGCCGCGACGAGGAAAGGGATCGACCTCGGGTCGTTGTGGGGTGCCAGCGCAGTCACGACCTGTGCCCGGACCCGCCAGTCGGGGTCCGAGGTCCGGCGTAAAAGCGCATCGAGCACTCGCCGGCCCCACGGGTGCCCCAGCGCGGTGGCGGCCCGAATCCTGAGCTGAGCATCAGTTCCGTCCAGGGCGGTCAATAATGCGGTTACGGCTCGGGGGTCACCGATTTGGCCCAGACAGCGCACCACGGCCGGTAACTGGCGAGGGGCAGGGTCGAGCAACGGTCCAGCGATGAGCACATAGTTCGAGAGCGTCGGAACGGCCACTTCACCAAACCGGACCAGCGCATCGGCGAAACGTTCGGCTACCCACAGATCCTCGTTCTCCAGCGCCGCCACGATTGGTCGCACATCGTCTTCGTGCCCGATGATGGAAAGCCCGGCGGCGGCCTCGATCCGGACCTCGGGGGAGCTGTCGCCTAGGGCAGCGATGAGGTGCGGTCGGGACCTTGGCGTGGCAATAGCCGCTAGAGCCGCCACCGCCCGCAAGCGCGTCGAGATCCGGCGGGCATTGGCAAGATCATCGTGGAACCGGTCGATCATGTGAAGACGGTCGGCGAGGTCGACGAGAATGCGTTGCTCTTCTCCGGCTACGAGCGTGAAAAAGTCGATCAAGGTGTCGTGAAATGCCGGGTCGTCAGCCCAGGCATCGATGTCGTGACTTGGCTCCATCGATCTACTCACGATCTCGCCAAGCGTCGAGATGTACACGGCGCCCCGAAACGCCTCCTTGCGTTCCCGATAGTGGCGACTCAGCTTGATGACGAAAAGGGTCGCCATGGCCACGATGGTGAGAGCGACCAGGAACAGCACGACCCGACTGAGCGGGATCACTGAGCCGCGACTCCTCCGTCGGGGTCCAAGAGGCGGTCGACCGCCGCAAGTAGTTCGTCGCTTGATATGGGCTTGTAGAGATAGAAGCTGGCTCCGAGCTCAAGTGCCTGCTCACGCATACGCGGCTCCTCGATGGCCGACACCATGATCACGGGTACGTCGATGCTGGCCGCCCTCCACGCCTGGAGTACCTCGGCGCCTACCCGGCCCGGCATCACCTGGTCCATCACCGCCAGGTCGAGGTCCTGAGTGAGTCCAATTTCGAGCGCTTCCGTGCCGTTCGCGGTCGTTATGACGCGATAGCCGTGCTGTTGAAATACTCGCTTGAACAACTCGGTTACAAGTCGTGAGTCGTCTGCCACAAGAATGACAGGCATTCGGTCCGGCATAGCCTTCATCCGCTCCAGGTTCGGCGGGTGCCAGGACCCTCGTGGATCCGTCACACATCGCAGAGCGGATGGTACCAGCCAGGTCTTGCGAGGCCGGGCAGTCCTGTCCCTGATGCAAACTGCTGGTTGGTTCATACCGTGGGGTGGGGTCGTCAAGGGGGCCGGAAACGAAACGATGGCGTCCCAAGCAGCTGTTGGCCGGTCGTTTGGCTAGCGGCACGACTGACGTATGCTGCACAGGTGACTCACCAGGCACCCAGCCCGGGTCCACCGGGTCCCAACTGACGAGTTCCTCGCCACCTTGCGGACCGCAGTTGGGCAGGTGCCGCCCGCCGACCAGGTGACCTAAGTCAGCTCGACAGGTCCCACCCGTTGCTGAGCACGGTTTCGGTGTGTTCAACGAACGCACCTTCCCGGTGCGGTCCGAGTCGCCCGACCCAGGATTGAAAGGCGTCCGACGCCCGGAACGCCTGGTGATGGGCGATGGACTCCCACCGGACGACGAGCACGTAACGACCCGGCGTCTCGACACTTCGTTGCACGGTGTGACCGTGATAGCCGTCAGCGGCGGCAATCACGCCCTTGACTTCTTCCATGCCTATCTCGAAGTCAGCGGGGTCGTTGGTGCGAAAGTCGGCTACTTCGAGAATCATGGTTGCTCCATCGGTTTGGGTCTGGCGCCGACCCTAGTGCGAGAGACCCGGCGCACTCTGAGCACCGGACCTGTCATCCTCGACGTCCTCCGACCGACGCTTCCAACCCGGTGATGAGTTGTTGCATCTCAGAGTCGGTCAATCGGGCGGCCGGGTGAATCCATCCGTAGTAGATGGGGGGCATCTCGCCTGACTCGATCACTTCGCCCAGCTCGTCGGTCTCTTGCTCGCCGGTGTTCCATTCCGAGAAGTTGAGTTTGCCGCGCCCTTCATCGACGTCATGGGTGGCCAGCCATGAAATAGGGGCAATGTTGGTGTACCACGGCCAGACCACTTCATTGCTGTGACAGTCATAACAGGCCGCCACCGCCAGTTGTCTTGTCGCTGCCGAATCCCACTGCGGCTCGGCTAGTACTGGCGGGTTGTCATGGGCGCGACCATACGGCACTGCCTGAATTACCACGAGCAGACCGATCAGGATGAGCGGACTCCGTTTCAACCACTTTCGCCAGTTCATAGCTGTCTCCTGTTGCTTTGTCCCGCCGCGGTGGCAGGATCCAAACTTGGTGGTCCGGCTGCGTCGAAGGTGACAGTCACGGTCAGGCCAGTCGGTGAATTGTCGGCCAGGGCTAGCTCGCCGTGTGATGCCTCGACGAGACTCTTGATGATTGCCAGGCCAAGACCGGTTCCTGGCTTGCTCGGATCGGCCCGCCAGAAGCGCTCGGTGGCCAGCCGTTTCTGTTCGCCATCGAGACCCGGACCGGTGTCCGAGACCGAAAGGACGTGTCGGTCGCTCCCTTCCGAAATGGTGGCAGTAATCGTGGCGCCCGGCGGTGATGCGCTCATGGCGTTGTCGAGGAGGTTGTCGAGGATTTGTTCGACGCCACCCGGAACCGCGCTTACCCAGACCTTGTGGCGGGGCATCAGCGTCTTGATGGTGAGGCCCGCCTCGTCGGCGATGGCAGTCCAGGTATCGGCCCGGTCCTGGGTCAGCTTCGTGAGATCGCAGGGTGCCACGGCCTGGACTTGGTCCGCTTTGGCCAGGTGGAGGAGATTGTTCACCAGTTCCGAGAGTCTGGCGATCTCGCCGACGGCCAGATCGAGTTCCTCCACCTGCATTGGATCATCAATCGTGCTCTGGAGATTCTCCAACCTGAGCCGGAGGGCGGTTAGCGGGGTGCGAAGTTGGTGTGACGAATCCGACACGAACTGGCGTTGCTGTTCGAGCAGTCGGTCCAGGCGGTGGGCCATCGTGTTCATCGCTTCTTCGAGCGAGATGAGCTCAGGCGGGGAACTGGGGTCGGGAACGGTCTGGGTCAGGTCGCCTCCGGCGAATCGGGCAGCCGTAGTTTGCAGGTGTCGGATTGGTCGAATAACCGAGCTTGCCAGCGTTTTGCCGACCGCCGCCACCCCGATGAGGACCACGATCGCCACGCCGCTCAGACCGATCCAAAACCGTTGGACTCGTTCGGTTACTTCGTGGGTATCGAGCGTGATGCGGACCGCCCCGTGAACGTTGCCGCCCGAAGCCACGGGTACGGCCACGTAGAGCAGGTCGGCGTTGAGCGTGTCCGAGTGGCGAATTCCTGTCGCCCGACCGCCATTGAGGGCTATTTCGAATTCTGGTCTGGTCGAGAAATCCCGGTCGGTGTTGGCCGCGGTGTCCACGAGCGAGATGCCCTGGTCGTCGACGATCACCACCCGGGCCGAGGTGTCCCGATTGTAATTGGCAGCTGGAACCGGATCAGGGATGGTGTCCTTTTCGAGGGCGTCCTCATAGATGGAAGCGAGAACGGTGGCGTCTCGCTCGGCATCGGCGGTGAGTCGGTTGAGTTCTCGTTGTTGAAAGAAGAGGCCAAGCGGGATTTCGAGCACGAGCAGGACGAACACCGTCACAATGAGGTAAGACACGATGAGGCGCCGTGTCATGGTGTAGGCGGCTGATCAGGCATTGTGAAACCGACCCCGCGGACGGTTTCGATGGTGGCGGGACCGATTTTCTTGCGAAGCGACGCGATATGAACGTCGAGGGTCTTGGTTGGTCCCCACCAGTTCTCGTCCCACACGTCTGAGATGATCTGGTCGCGGGTGTGGACTGTTCCCGGGTCGGCCGCCAGGTAGGCGAGCAGGTCAAACTCTTTGGGTGTCAGGGTGACGGGTTGACCCGCCAGGGTTACTTTGCGGGTGCGTCGATCAATGGTCAGTTGGCCGACTTCGATCGGTGTGTTACCGGTAGGCGCCGGCGGGGCGGTCTGATCCTGGTTCGATCGTCGCAGAACGGCCCGAATCCGGGCGACGAGTTCCCGGAACCCGAAAGGCTTGACGACGTAGTCGTCGGCACCGAGTTCTAGCAAGGTAACCCGATCGATCTCTTCTCCGCGAGCGGTCACCACAATGATCGGCACCTGAGATCGGGCTCGCAGCTCCCGGCATACGACCCGACCGTCGAGATCAGGGAGTCCGAGGTCGAGCAGGACCAGGTCGGCGGGAGGGGCGGCCAATGCTTCTGCGCCGGTACCGACCAGGTGAACATCAAAGCCTTCCCGGGTGAGTCCGGTACGCAGCGGCTCGGAGATCGAGCGGTCATCTTCGACTACCAGCAGGCGCATGTGGCAAGGTTCGCAGGATCACCGCCCGTATGCCAAGGTCTTGGCCGTTTCGTAACGAACTCCTAACCATTCGCTGGCCAAAATGCTCCGAAATCACGCCCGATGGCTGAAACCGCCGGGGAACCCCCCATTCGTCGAACGGATGAGACCGCCGATTCGCCAGCGGCCATGGGCTCTTTCGGGTGTCGACCGAACAACTGTGCTCGGCTCGTCCGGATCTTTACCAATTGCTAACGCAGCGCTGGGTTTGTGCTGGATCGCCATTTTGTATGTTGGTACCACAACCAAAGAATCAACGAACGATTCTCTTGAAAGGTCAACACCATGCAACGACGAAACGCCATGATTACCGCAGCCTCCGTCGCGGCCGTCGTCCTCACCGCCGCTACCGCAGTCGGCGCCAACATGGGCATCCTGTCCTCGGCGGACGAAAGCCCGCTCGGAACGCTCGCCGCCAATGTTCCGGTTGCCGTTACCGAACCTGAAGTAGTCGACGTCTACCTTGACGACGCCCCTGCTCCCACCGATACGACGACCGGATTCGTATCCCAGGAGTTCGCCGTCGATGCGGCCGGCTCGGTGGTTCTGGACTCGAATTCGTCGACCCTTCGTCTTGGGGCCGTGAACGCCAATGAAGGCTGGACCTGGTCGAGTAGCCAAACATCTGATTCGGAATTGACCGTTACTTTCGTGTCAGATTTCGTAACCCTGGAGCTCGTAGCCGCACTGGGCCCTGACGGGACCGTTGAGGCACGGGTTGATCAACCGGTCATCGTGACCGAGCAGCAACCCGCCACGGTGGCCCCCGCCTCGGCAAGTTACTCCGATGACGACCACGAGTCCGATGACGGTCGTGAAGAGCACGAGGGCCGCGATGCCGATGACTGATACCGCCAGCTCCGTCGACCCTGTCCAGTTGGCCCGAATCGACCGACTTCGCGAGCGGGCCAACCAGGCCGGGGCTCCCGCAAAGCCGGGCTCCCGAACTGATGGGGTCCGCCCGGATTCGCAGCCGGGAGGTACCCGCCGGCCCACCAAACGTCGTCATGCGGCCTTCGGGTCCCGGGTGGTGGCCGCGGCCCTCGGTGTATCTGCGATGTTCAGCATCGTCGCCGCCCTCGGCATCAATGCCGCCGAAGCCCAGACCCAGGTAGCGTTGCCCGTGGCTCCCGCCGAAGCCCCTCGCCGAATTGTCGTGCTCCATCACAACACGACTGCCCCGGGGGCCACTCAGGATGTGGCGACGGTGTCAGCCTCTGGTCCTATTGCGTTGACCGCCCAACCGGTCGTGCGGGTCGTGCAGGCCCCTCGGTCGGCAGCCCCGGTGGCGAGGACCAATGGCAGTCGCTGAACATCACTTTCGAGTGATGGCCTCGGCAACTCAGCTCATCGTGGTAGACCCCGCCACGGGAGCCATTGAGGTAGCCGAACGGCGGCTGGACCAGCTTGAACAACGCTGGAGTCGGTTCTTGCCTGATAGCGACATCACCCGTATCAACACATCCCATGGAGAGTGGGTCCCGGTCGCGCCGGACACGCTCACCCTCATCGGGACCATGCAGGCTGCGAGTGTCGAGACCGCCGGGCGGTTTGATCCGACTCTCATGCACGAACTGCTCGTCGCCGGCTACACCACAAGCATTGAAGATCCCGCCCGGGTCAGCGTCACCATCGATATGTCGTGCATGGGCCTCAGTGTCCATGACGTCATACTCGACGGCCCACGGTCGCAAGTATGGGTTCCTCCCGGACTGGCGCTTGACCCGGGTGGCCTTGGCAAGGGCCTGGCCGCCGACCTGGTTGTCAATGAGCTCTTGGCGGGCGGTTCCGCTGGTGCGTTGGTCAGCATTGGCGGAGACCTCTTCGCGGCTGGTCGTCCTCCAACTCCGACTGGATGGCAGGTCGTCATCGAAGACCCACTCGACGTTGATCGTGATCTGTTGACCATGGAGTTCGATGGCGGTGGGGTAGCGACCTCCAGCACGCTGTCGCGCCGCTGGCGTGTCGATGGTACGACCCGTCACCATCTCATCGATCCGACCTCGCGGGACTGTTCGACCACGGACCTCGCCGCCGTTACGGTTGTTGCCCCGACCGGATGGCAGGCCGAAGCCCATGCCACGGCGGCGATCCTGGCGGGCTCCCATGGCGTGATCGACTATCTGACCTCGAACGGTCTGACCGGTGTTGCTACGACACTCGACGGAGCCCGCTTGGTCACCGACGACGTAAACGGCCGCGCGCTACATGAGGCTTCCCGATGAATGAGCAGTTTTGGTGGTTTCTGGCTCGCGGGTCCGGGGTGGTCGCCTGGTTATTCCTGACGGCTTCCGTGCTGTGGGGGATCTTTCTGTCGACCGACCTGTTTCCGAAGCACCGTCGACCGGTTTGGCTACTCGATCTTCACCGTTGGCTGGGCGGACTCACGGTGGCGTTTGTGGTCGTTCATGTGGGTTCGCTCATCGCCGACAGCTATGTGCAATTCGACCTGATGGACGTGTTGGTGCCGTTTGCCAGTGAGTGGCAGCCAGGACCGGTAGCTCTCGGTGTCCTTGGCATGTGGGGCCTGGTCGCCGTCGAAGCAACGTCGCTGGCCATGAAGCGACTTCCGAAACGGATCTGGCGTGGCATCCACCTCATGAGCTATGTGACGTTCTGGTTTTCGGGACTCCACGGAGCATTTGCCGGGACCGATGCCCTCCGACCGCTGTTCGTGATCACCCTGACTGTATCGGTCGTTGGCGTCGTGTTTGCCGGTACCTACCGGATGATCAATGGTCGGAAACGACGCCGGTTGACCATCCCGTCGTCGAAGGCTCAACGATCTGTTGCGGGGAACCTTTGACCTAGCGTTACCGTTGTGACGGTTGTGAAATGGATCACGAGCATGTTCGTTGGGGTGCTCGCGCTTGGAGCCTGCACCGGAGGTGCTCAGATTCCAGTCCCGACCCTACCTCCGCTCGATCTACCGGCGTCCGTTACCACCTCGATTCCCGAAACGGTCGCAACGACCGTTCCATCGTCGACCACCACCACCATGGCCGGATTGCCGATCGTTGACCTGTTACTCGCCCAACCATACGGCGGGTCGGGTTGCCTCGGGTCAAAGACGATGTTGACCAATACCGGAGGAGTGACACGGTTTGTGTGGTTGCTCGACCCGGCAACTCTGGAGGCGGCGACAGTCGACGTTCGCCTGTTGCGAACAGATTCACTTGTGTACGTACTCGACGGGTCGACGGTTATCGTGCGGGGCCTGGACGGGCTTGCTCTCGTCGAAGGAGGTGCGAGGACGGTGTTGCTGGCTCCGCCCGAATCCGATGCCGGCGTTTTTGAACCCACCGTCTGGGTCCTCGACGTCTCGTGTGCCGATGGCGTGGTGGCTGTCGCCACAGCCGGGGTTGTGGATGATCTGGCCCCGGTTACATGGGCGATCGTCGCGGTGGACGCAGCCGGGACGACGAACGAGGTTGCCTTCGATCCGGGCGTCCTTGCCGACGGCGGTTTGTTCTCGCCAGACGGCGCGTATCTGTTGGTGGGGGCCTACGGGCCCGATCCGGCATTCGGTGGCCTTCATCGGGTCATTGATGTTTCGGACGGCTCGGTGGTGACCATCGGTCGTGACCTGCTCGCAGCCACCGAGCAGTCCCGGTTGACCCGCATCGGGTGGGTTGATTCCCAAACATTGTATGTGGAACGCGAGGATCAGGTGGGGGAGTCCACCGCTCTGCTGATCGGACTTCCCGACGTGGTCATCGAATCCGTCGAGCCCGGCGCGGTTGAACTGTTGCCTGTGTTCTCGTGTGTGGTCGATGTGTCAGATGGTTGGGTTTCCGATGCGACCATAGGGCGGGTGGCAAGCATCAACGGTCGGGTCCACTCCGTCTGCTGGTAATGGTGGCATCCGTTTCGTTCGTCGCTTCTTGCATGGCTATGACGTCGGGGTCGGGTGGCCGCCGATCCCCCGCTATGCCGATCCGGTACGCGCTTGATAGGGTCAAATGGCCCTGACGGACCGTGCGGCCGAGAGCGAAGATGTCGTTGGAGGAATCTGACTTGTCTGATTCGAAGTTCGCCGATCTTCCGAAAGCCGTTCGCGACTTTCGTCCCAACTGTCCCGGCTGCACCCCCATCAAGTTGGCTGACCCAAGTGCAAGACCATGCAGCTTTTATGACTGTTCCGGATTACCACCCGAACTGGAAGTGAGCTGCGATATATGCATGTTCGACTTTGTAGCTGACGACGGTCAAGTGAAGTGTGATCACAGCACGTGCCCGACAGCGTTGCGTCTCAGCGCCAACGTGGAGACCTACAAGACCTGGGTAGGCCTTGTAACAACCGAAGCAGGAATTGGAGTGTGACCGCCTGACCGCGGTCTGGTGACCTTCGGTATCGAGATGCGGTTCCTGGCCTTTGGTACTCGCTAGCTCGGGATTGAGAACCATTCATGCCTGGTGATGTCGCTGCACTCTCGGACTCCCGCGTACGCTCTGTGTTTGGATTGGCGATCTTCGCGAGGAATTGGCTGCGAAGTTTCGCCCGTAGTTCGCTGGGACGCTGACAGGCTTTGACGGATCGTCGCCATCAGGCGTACCATGTTGCTTACAACGACGCGGGGTGGAGCAGTCTGGTAGCTCGTCGGGCTCATAACCCGAAGGTCGCAGGTTCAAATCCTGCCCCCGCTACGAACGAACCCCCAGGTCACAGACCTGGGGGTTTCCTTTTGTTCTGACCCAAAGTCGCCCATGTCAAACCGGTGTCAAACCATGGGTTTCGAATCCGACCCACAGGAACAGTCTTCCGGACAGTCCTGGTGGGCTCGGATACTTACTCGGAGACGTTGATGGTCAATTCGTCGGGAAGTGCGTCGGATGCCGGGCGGTTCGACTCCCAACGTTGTTGATCAAGCTCCGCGTTGAGTCGCTCAAACCGCACAGCCATTGCTTCAATGCCTGCGACCTCGTCAAGCCTATCGGTTGTCTTCTTCACGGCAGCTGTTTCTCTAGCGAGGAGAGCGAACTCGGGTAGTGCGAGATCGAGCCCGATGATGTGATCTCTATT
>JAENVV010000272.1 GCA_016650365.1 Acidimicrobiia bacterium | reverse complement strand
GGCAGGTTCGCTCGAACCCTCGCTAGAAATCGAGGAGCCATGACCCTTGAAGCTGTGTTGCTCGTGTCGGCCGCCCTGTTCGGGATCGGCGTTTATGGAGCGCTCAGCCAGCAGTCGTTTGTGATGATCATGATGGGCCTCGAGTTGATGCTCAACGGAGCGATCGTGGCCGCCGTCGGATTCTGGTGGGGGACAACGGGTGGCAACCCGGAAGGACAGTTGTTGGCCATCGTCGTCATGGCGGTGATGGCCATCGAAGGGGCCATTGGCTTTGCGCTTGTTACCAATGTGTATCGAGTCCGTAAAGCAGACATAACCGAGAAACTCCGAAAGCTGCGCGGCTGATGGTCTGGCTTCCAGTTGTTTTCCCGTTGGCCGGCGCCGCCCTGGTTCTTTCAATGAGACACGGGCGCGCCTGGTTGGGGCCGGTTGTTGTTGCATCGCTGCTCGGAAGCCTGGGGACCGCCGTCCTGGCGGCCATATCCGGGGCCCGCTCCAGCTGGAGTTGGGGGGCTGGAATCGACCTTGGCGTGGAGGTGGTTGGGGTCGGTCGAGTCATGGTCGTCCTGGTGCCCTTGGTGGCTGTAGTCGTCGTGTCGTTTGCTGCCTCGAGTATGCGTGACGACGAGGCGTTGGCTCGATTACTGGCATTGCTGGCCGCCTTTGTCGCGGCGATGGAGTTGCTGGTCATGGCGGCCGACTTCTTGACCTTGCTAATTGGCTGGGAACTTGTCGGTGCGGCCTCCTGGTCCTTGATTAGTCACGACTGGCGAAACGCCCAAGCGCCCATGTCCGCAAAAGAGGCATTTGTGACAACCCGTTTCGGAGACCTAGGGCTCTACGTAGCCGCGGGAGCGGCATTCGCGTCGGTAGGTACCTTCCAGTTCGCCGACCTGGCTGCCGGTCCCAACGACCGTTGGCTGGCGATCGTCGCAGGCGGCGTGGTGTTGGCCGCGGCTGCCAAGTCGGCTCAATTGCCGTTCTCGCCGTGGTTGTTTTCGGCGATGGCAGGTCCCACCCCGGTCTCGGCGCTGCTCCATTCGGCCACCATGGTTGCGGCCGGGGCGTACGCTTTGATTCGGCTCGAACCGATTCTTTCGGCGGTCTCGTGGTTTGGTCCTTTGGTGGTGGGATTAGGCCTGTCGACGGCGCTGGCAGGCGGCGTCGTTGCCTTCGCACAATCTGACCTGAAGCGCGCTCTTGCCGGGTCCACGTCGGCTCAGTACGGGCTGATGTTGGTCGCGACAGGTGCTGGATTCACTGCTGCCGGAATGGGACAGCTAACCGCCCATGCGTTCTTTAAGGCATTGCTGTTCCTTGGTGCCGGTGTAGCCCTCCACGGCGGCGGGACGTTGGATTTGGCCAAATTGCGGTTGGGCTCAAGTCTGCCCACGGTGGCGTTGTTGTTCGGGGTGGGTGCCGCCGGTCTGGCAGCCGTGCCGCCACTCGGTGCGGCGTTTACCAAGGAAGCGGTTTTGGCTGCCGCGTTTGAGTCGGGGGTTTGGGTGGGATCTGGCGTTGTCGTAGCGGGGCTGTTATCGGTGTTGTACGCGGCGCGTCTCCACGTCCTGGCCTATGGTCGCGGACCGGTGTTGGACATTGAGGTGGGTCCGCATCCAGTTGAGGTGTGGGCGCTGGCCGTCCTGGCAGTTTTCACCCTGGCGCTCAGCGCCATCTGGTTGCCTGGCGGCAAGGAACTTGTAAGTGAACTAACGGGAGCAGACCTGCCCGCAGGCCAGACGTGGGAGCTGACCGTTTCGGTTTTGTCGGTCGTCGTCGGGTTTGTCGTGGTGTGGCTTCTGTGGCGCCGCAACTCGCTTCT
Source organism: Acidimicrobiia bacterium (assembly GCA_016650365.1). Classification (NCBI taxonomy): domain Bacteria; kingdom Bacillati; phylum Actinomycetota; class Acidimicrobiia; species Acidimicrobiia bacterium. The sequence goes on along the minus strand of JAENVV010000272.1, from coordinate 718 downwards.
CTCAGGGGGTCTGCCGTCGCGTATCCGGGGATTCCTTGCGAATTGGTGGGGGATTCCCGGCCTGACCCGTCGGGCCGTTGTCGACCCACTCATCAAGTTATCGAATCGGCTGGCCGAGGGCGACGGCAGCGTAATCGACGCATTGGTGCGAGCCATCGCCGGATCCGTGGTCGGCGTGTCGCATCGACTGCGCGACCTGGTCGAGATCCTCGTGGATCGGGTTGTGGACGGGGTAGGTGGCGGGACGATTCTCACTGCCACGGGGTCCCAGAAATTCGACGATGACGCCGTCGATGCGACCGTTGAAGCGATCGGCGCCGGGATTCGATTCGGCGGTGACCAGACTCGGCGTTCCCAGACGGGTATGGCCCACCACTACTACACGTTGCTTGTCGGCGGCAGCGTCGTTCTGTTCATTGTTGCCGCCATATGGAGGTAGGAGAATGTTGAGTGTCGCGATAATCGTGCCGTTATTGGCAGCCATCGCACTGTTGGCCATGCCCCGTGACCGGCCCCAACTGGTTCGTTGGGCTGCGTTTGGTGTCAGTTTGGTGCCGTTGGCGTTGATCGTGGTCGCCTGGGTCAGGTTTCAAGGTGGACCGGGGTTCGAGATGGTCGAGTCACTCGCCTGGATCCCTTCGATCGGGGTTTCCTACCAGGTCGGATTGGACGGACTGTCGCTACCTTTGGTGGCGCTGACTGCTCTACTGTTCAGCGC
>JAENVV010000271.1 GCA_016650365.1 Acidimicrobiia bacterium | reverse complement strand
GCCTGGACTGAAGCCGGGCCGGGCCTGGATCGATGGCTGATCCGACTTATCGTGTTCGGGGTCTTCCTGCGTTTCGTCATTCTGTTGACAACCTTCGGGTCGAACGACACGTCCTATTGGGGCGAGTTTGCCGATGGGGTGCTCGCTCATGGTCTCATCGGTGCCTATGAGCGGCACGAGTTTCTCAACCATCCGCCCCTGGCGATTCTGATGGTCACCGGCCTCCGATGGATCTCGGATACCTCGGGGATTGGTTTCCCCGCACTACTCCGACTGCCTGCGGTCATCGCCGACCTGGTGGCCATCGGCCTGCTCTACAGGTACTGGCTGCCCAAAAGCCGCCGGATGGCGCTCACCGTGGCGGCGGCCTACGCCGTGGCGCCGATCGCCATCCTCATCAGCGCCTACCACGGAAACACCGACACGATCTATGCCGTTGCCCTGCTCGCCGCCGCAATCCTCCTCAGCAAAGATCGAGGGTTGGCAGCCGGTCTGGTCTTCGCGTTTGCCATCAACATCAAACTGGTTCCCCTCATCGCCGGACCGGCCCTGCTCGTGGCCGCCTGGCAACGCAAACAGCACATCGCATTCCTGGCCGGTTCGGCCACCGCCCTCATCGGGTTCGCTCCCATTGTGCTGACCAGGCCCGGCCTCCTCGTTACGAACATCGTCGGATACCTACCGAATCCCACCCAGTGGGGTCTCAGCGGACTCTCGTGGATGTTTCCCGATGCCGGATGGCTGACGACGCTGGCCCGCAGCCTCGAAACCAACGTACGGGTCGTGCTGGTCGCCGTCACGATTGGCGGCCTCATCGCCGCCATCAAACGAGGCCAGCGCCACCCGGTCCGCCTGGCTATCTGGCCGGTGATGGCGTTTCTGGTGTTCTCGCCGTCGGTCGCACCCCAACACATCATCCTTGCCGCCGGGCTCATATGCGCGGCCGATATCGGGTGGGCCATCGTCTGGACTCTCGCCACGTCGGCCTACGCGATCGCCGTGTACGTCTCATATCTCGATCCCGCCCTACGCCCTCTGGTTTCCGCCTTTAGCGGACCGGTGGAAGGCTGGGTAGTGATCCTCGGTTTGGTCGCCCTGGCCACCAGTGCCATGGCCGGATGGAAAGTTTCGATGACCGTCGTGCCAGATGACGGCTTGGCCCGGGTGAACCCGGTCGACACGAATCGGTGAGTACAGTCGATCCGATGCGAGACCAATCGAACCTCCTGAGTAGCGGCGGGACAGGAACCTGGGACAGTTGATGGCAGGAGCTGCGGGCCGAATTCGCAAGGCCTGGGCTGAAGCCGGGCCGGGGCTGGATCGCTGGTTGATACGGCTCATCGTGTTCGGAATCTTCCTGCGGTTCATCCTTCTGTGGACAACCTTCGGGTCGAACGACACGCGGTACTGGGGAAACTTCGCCGATTCCGTACTCGCTCGTGGCCTGATAGGGGCCTATCAGGAGCACGAGTTTCTTAACTATCCGCCGTTGGCGACCATGATGGTGACCGGGCTTCGATGGATCGCCGAAACGTCGGGGGCTTGGTTTCCGGCTCTGCTCCGACTTCCCGCCGTCATCGCCGATTTGGTGGCGATCGGTCTGCTCTACAGGTACTGGCTACCCAAAGGCCGACGGATGGCGCTCACCGTGGCGGCGGCGTACGCCTTGGCGCCCATCGTGATCCTTTCGAGCGCTTATCACGGAAATACCGACACAATCTATGCAGTTGCCCTGCTCGCCTCGGTAATCCTCCTCAGCAAGGATCGCGGGTTGGCAGCCGGTCTGGTCTTTGCGTTTGCCATCAACATCAAACTGGTTCCCCTCATCGTCGGACCGGCGCTGCTGGTAGCCGCCTGGCAGCGCAAACAGCACATCGCATTCCTGGCCGGTTCGGCCACCGGCCTCATTGGATTCGCTCCCCTTGTGCTGACCAAGCCCGGACTCCTTGTCACGAACATCGTCGGATACCTACCGAATCCCACCCAGTGGGGTCTCAGCGGACTCTCCTCGGTGTTTCCCGATGTGGTGACACTCGCGGAACTGGCAAGCATCATCGAAAACAACGTACGCATCGTGCTATTAGTCGTCACGATTGGCGGCCTCATTATCTGCATCATGAGGGGTCAGCGTGACCCGGTTCGCTTGGCAGTCTGGCCCACGATGGCCTTTCTGGCTTATACACCCACGGTCGCTCCCCAACACATCATCATCGCCGCCGGACTGATATTCGCGGCCGATATCGGGTGGGCCGTCGGTTGGACCCTCGCAACATCGGCTTACGCGATCGCCGTGTATCTCTTTCATCTCGATCCCGTGCTTCGGCCCTTCGTCTCGGCCTTCTATGGAGCGGTGGACGCCTGGGTAGTAGGACTCGGATTCGTCGCCCTGATCACCAGTGCCATCGCCGGCTGGCAAGTCTCAATGACCGTCGCACCAGATGACGGTTCTCGTGAGTTGGACGAGGTCAACGCGAATCGGTGAATGCCGTCGGGTCGATACGGACCCGAACGGACTTCGGGGCTAAGGAGGTATTTCGGTCCCCTGGCTACCAACGCAGAGTAAGACGGTAGATCGACTGTGGGCGTCTGATTTGGCCGACCTGGGGCGTGTAGCCTGGTGACGACGGGCGACGCACGGTGGCGTGCTGGGAGGCGACCATGAAACGAACGCGGATACTGGTGCCCGGTTTGGCCATGCTCGTTGTCGTCGGTGCGGCACTGCCGGCCGGCGCAGGCGTCGCTTGGGCCGTCCCAGGGACTGCACCATACGCTTCGAGAGCCGTTTCGGCAGCCATCACGGTGCCGCCCGGCGGCTCGTTTTTCGATGACGACGGAAACATCTTCGAGGCGGATATCGAGGCGATTGCAGCCGTCGGGGTCACCAGGGGGTGCAATGCGGAGCGAACCTCGTTTTGCCCGACCAGGTCGGTGACGAGGGGCCAGATGGCGGCGTTTCTCGTCCGGGCACTCGGATTCACCGATCAAGACCCTGCCATCGGCTTCACCGACGACAACGACTCCATCTTCGAAAACGACATCGAAAAACTCGCCACCGCCGGCATCACCAAAGGCTGCGG
>JAENVV010000270.1 GCA_016650365.1 Acidimicrobiia bacterium | reverse complement strand
TTGCTTAATCCAATTCGCATGCACACTCGATCAAGAGGGGTAGACGGCAGGTCGCGAAAAGTTTTCTGGTGCTCAGTTTTCGCGACCCGCAGGTGACGTCGTATCTTGACTTTCAATTGGCGGTCGGGCTCCAGGGGGCTGGACTTAAGTTTGGCCGTCCACTTCCCCAAATTGGCACTATGTCGACCCCGTGTTGGCCTCCCTAATGGTGCCCGCCACGTCGGTTCGTGGCACCCGTAAGGGGTCCGCGAACTGGCGTGGCACCACATCTTGTGGGGTCGCGACCACCACATCTTGTGGTCGTTGACAACTGACAACTCTGTAATTACAGTGCCGTAACGCACCCAACATACAGTGGTCTACTTCCCCTTGAACCACTACATGTAGTGGTTGTTGGTACTTACGCCTCGCTGGCGGCCTAGATGAAGAATGAGGCAGCCGCGGGGCGGCTTGGTCTCCAGGGCAACCTGGGTCCGGGTCCAGGCGAGTGACGTTTTGAGGGAAGGTAACCAAAGAAATGGCAGAAGGATTGCGGTTCACCCGTCGGTTCACGGAAGCAGGCTCCGACGGAAGGTCGGCGGCTTACGACGGTATCGAATGGAGCTTGCGAGATTCCAAGATCACCAACCCTGATGGTTCGGTGGTATTCGAAATGGCCGGGGCCGAGATCCCTGCCGACTGGTCCCAGGTGGCCGGCGACATCATGGTGTCAAAGTATTTCCGCAAGGCCGGTGTCCCCCAACGCGACGAGAACGGCGACCTCATCCTCGATAGCGACGGCGCGCCGGTTCTCGGTTCGGAAACGTCGGCTCGCCAGGTGTTCGATCGTCTCGCCGAGACGTGGCGCTGGTGGGGTCAGAAGGAAGGCTATTTCGCCTCCTCCGACGATGCCCGGGTTTTCGAGGATGAACTGAAATTCATGTTGGCAGCGCAGATGGCCGCCCCGAACTCGCCACAGTGGTTCAACACCGGCCTGGCCCATAAGTACGGGATCACCGGCACGCCCCAGGGCTTCTGGTACATCGACCCTGACACCAGAGAACTCACTCCCTCCCCCGACTCCTACTCGCGTCCCGCCCCCCACGCCTGTTTCATTCAGGCCGTCGACGACGACCTGGTCAACGAAGGCGGCATCATGGACCTCTGGGTCCGCGAAGCTCGCCTCTTCAAGATGGGTTCGGGTACCGGCACCAACTTCTCGAACATTCGCGCCAGTGGCGAACCGCTGTCGGGAGGTGGCAAAAGCTCCGGCCTCATGTCCTTCCTCAAGGTTGGCGACCGTGCCGCCGGGGCCATCAAATCGGGTGGCACGACCCGTCGGGCGGCCAAGATGGTCATCCTCGACATCGACCATCCCGACATCGAAGAGTTCATTGCGTGGAAGAAGCTCGAAGAAGACAAAGCCCGCGTGCTCATCCAGCACGGTGGCTTGCCGGCGGATTTCAACGGCGAGGCCTACCTCACCGTTTCGGGGCAGAACTCGAACAACTCGGTGCGAGTCACCGAAGACTTCCTGCGAGCCGTCGAAAACGACGAGGACTGGAACCTGACAAACCGGACCGGCGGGATTCGCAAGACCCTCAAGGCTCGTGACTTGTGGCGCCAAATCGCTGACGCCGCCTGGGCGTGTGCCGATCCCGGCATGCAATATCACACAACGGTCAACCAGTGGCACACTTCACCGGCCGGTGGCGAGATTCGCGGATCGAACCCCTGCTCGGAATACATGTTCCTCGACGACACGGCTTGCAACCTTGCATCGATGAACCTCGTGAAATTCTATGACGACGATACCGGCGATTTCGATCTCGATGGATACCGGCACGCCATTCGCATCTGGACCGTCGTGCTGGAGATCTCGGTGGCGATGGCCCACTTCCCATCGGCTTCCATCGCCCAGGGTTCGTTCGACTACCGCACGCTCGGGCTTGGCTACGCCAACCTGGGTTCCCTGCTGATGCGGATGGGTATCCCCTACGACTCCGACAAGGGTCGGGCCATTGCCGGAGCACTGACGGCCATCATGACTGGCATGTCCTATGCCACCTCGGCTGAAGTTGCGTCCACCCCGATCGGTCCGTTCCCTCGCTTTGCGGAAAACCGCGACAACATGCTGCGAGTCATGCGCAACCATCGTCGAGCCGCTTACGGCAGGTCCGACTACGAGGGCGTCACTCATTACGTGATGCCGATCGACCCCGATCAGGCTCCTGCCAACATGCTCGAAGCAGCCCGCTCGGCCTGGGATCTTGCAGTGGACCGTGGCGAGCGGTTCGGCTATCGCAACGCCCAGGCCACCGTGTTGGCTCCGACCGGCACCATCGGCCTGCTGATGGACTGTGACACGACCGGAGTCGAACCCGACTTTGCGCTGGTGAAGTTCAAGAAGTTGGCCGGGGGTGGTTACTTCAAGATCGCCAACCAGTCGATCGCTCCGGCGCTGCGCAACCTCGACTATTCCGAGGGTGACATCTCGCGCATCGTGAATCATGTGGTCGGAACGATGTCACTTGAGGGCGCCCCGGCCATCAACCGGGAGACGTTGACTGCCAAGGGTCTGACTTCTGGAGAGATCGACAGAATCGAATCCGCCCTGCCAGGGGTGTTCGAACTGAAGCATGCCTTCAACGTGTTCGTCGTCGGCGAAGACGCCATGCACAGCCTCGGGTTCACCCAGGAGCAGTACACGGCTTGGGACTTCGACATGCTCCAGTCGCTCGGCTTCACGAAGGCCGAGATCATCGCGGCCGGCGATTACATCTGCGGTCGCCAGACCATCGAAGGTGCCCCGGGTTTGGCTCCCGAGCACCTGGCCGTGTTCGATTGTGCGAACCGCAATGGCAAGTACGGCGAGCGGTTCATCCATCACACCGGTCACATCAAGATGATGGCTGCTGCCCAGCCGTTCATTTCGGGTGCCATCTCCAAGACCATCAACATGCCAAACGAGGTGACGGTCGAAGAGGTTGAAGATGCCTATTGGATGTCCTACCAGTTGGGGGTCAAGGCCATGGCCTTGTACAGGGACGGTTCAAAGGCATCACAGCCTCTTTCATCATCCTCTGATGACGGCGCTGATGATGATGTCTCCGACGACATCATCGATGCGCTCGAAAAGGAGGCCGGGATTGCCTGGGGCAAAATCCCGGCCGGCATGTCACCAACGGCTGCGTACGCCGCCGGCATGCGTCCGCCTCGCTTCTTGTTGCCATCCCGTCGGGCCGGCTTCAACCAGGAAGCGCGGATCGGTGGCCACAAGGTGTTCATGCGGACCGGCGAGTACGACGACGGCACCCTTGGTGAGATCTTCATCGACCTCGCCAAGGAAGGCGCCACGCTCAAGGGCATCTTGTCTTGCTTCGCCATTGCGGTGAGCAAGGGCTTGCAGTACGGCGTGCCACTCGAGGAGTTCGTCAACACGTTCACGTTCCAGACGTTCGAACCTCGGGGCATGGTCGAAGGTCACCCGAACATCAAAATGTCGAACTCGATCGTCGACTACGTGTTCCGGGCCCTCGGTGTCGAATACTTGCAGCGTGACGACCTTGCTCAGATCCCACCGGATCGTGAACTCGGCGACCTGCCAGAGCCGCCAACCGGTATGGCCGTCGACGCCGGAGTCCAGTTGGACCTATCCGACGCCGCCGCCGAACGTGATGTGGATGCCGTACAGTCAGCTGCCGCCTTCGCCGACTCGGA
>JAENVV010000269.1 GCA_016650365.1 Acidimicrobiia bacterium | reverse complement strand
CCCAGGCTCTCGGCGAGAAAGAACAGCTCGGTGTTCATGCTGACCGACGCAGCCTTTTCCGGCCCGCCTTTCGGGATGAACGAAACCATTCCCCCAAAGCCTTTCATCTGCCTGGCGGCCAGTTCATGGTGCGGGTGCGACGGCAACCCGGGGTAGATAACCCGTTCAACCCGGGGATCGGCGGCGAGGAAACGTGCCACCATCAGCGCATTGAACGAGTGGCGATCCATCCGCACCCCGAGTGTCTTGATACCCCGCAACACCAGGAAGGCGTCAAACGGTCCGGCCACCGGACCGGTGGCGTTCTCAAGGAACTTGAGCCCTTCGAGGACCTCAAGGTCGGCTGCCACGATCGCTCCTCCGACCACGTCAGAATGACCACCCATATACTTGGTGGTGGAGTGCACCACCAAGTCGGCTCCGAGCGCCAACGGTTGTTGAAGATAGGGAGTTGCGAACGTGTTGTCGACGACCAGGGCTGCGCCAGCCTCGCGGGTGATCTCGCTGAGGATGGCGATGTCGCTGATCCGCAGCAGCGGATTCGTTGGGGTCTCTGTCCACACGATTTCCGTGTTGGGTCGCAAGGCGGCTTGTAGGCCGGCGGCAGTCGTCAGATCGGCGGCCGTGAACTCGATGCCATGGCGGGCGAGGACCCTGGCGAAGAAGCGGTAGGTGCCGCCATAGGCGTCGTCGGGGATCACCACATGGTCACCCGGTTTCAAAGACCAACCGATCAACGAAGTGGCGGCCATTCCCGATGAGGTAACGATTGAGCCGGCTCCCCCCTCGAGTGAGGCCAGGGCTTCGGCGAGGGCATGACGGGTGGGGTTATCCGTTCGGGAATACTCGTAGCCGGCGTGTTTGCCGGGGGCGCTCTGGGCGTAGGTGGAGGTGGCGAAAATGGGAACGGTAACCGCTCCGGTGGTGGGCTCTGGGTCTTGGCCGGCGTGAATGGCTCGCGTCTCGAATTCCATGGTGGCTCCTAATCTGCAATGAATCCGTTGGCTCCCAGCCACTCATCATTGAATATTTTTGATAGATATCCCTTGCCGGAGTCCGGGAGGACAACCACGACCAGGCGATCCGGGTGGCTTTTGGCGACTTGAACCGCCGCGTGCAGCGCCATTCCTCCGGATCCACCCGTCAGGATTCCTTCCTGGCGAGCCAGGTGGCGGGTGGCCGTGAAGGACTCCTGATCGGTCACCACTATGAAGGAGTCGATGACCGACGTATCGATGGTGGCGGGCCAGAAATCTTCGCCGACCCCTTCCACCTGATACTGGTGGATGTCTTCTGGTTGGTGTGCCGAATAGATGGAGCCCTCAGGGTCGGCTCCCACGATCAGGATGTCCGGGTTCTGCTCCTTGAGGTACCGACCGATCCCGGTGCAGGTGCCGCCGGTTCCGACTCCGGCGACGACGGCTCCCACCGTCCCGTCTGTCTGGACCCAAATCTCTGGACCGGTACTCGCGTAATGGGCCGCCGGATTCTGTTCATTGGAGTACTGGTCGGGGTTATAGGCCCCTTCGATCTCAGCGGTCAGTCGGCGAGCGACTCCGTAGTACGAGTCTGGATGGTCGGGGAGCAGGTTGGTCGGGGTTTCGACTACCTCGACCCCATACGCCCGCAAAAGGTCCTGCTTTTCTTGAGATACCTTGTCAGGGACGGTACAAATCACGCGGTAACCGCGCACGGCTCCGACCAGGGCCAGGCCCGCACCGGTATTGCCAGAGGTTGGTTCGATGATGGTGCCGCCCGGCTTGAGCAGGCCGACCTTCTCAGCGGCATCGATCATCGAGACCGCGATGCGCTCCTTGATCGACCCGCCCGGATTCATGAACTCGAGTTTGGCGACAAGGTTGCCGGCCGGGTGATAGTTGGAGAGTCGCACCAATGGCGTATCGCCAATGGCGTCGAGTACGTTTTCGCGAATTTGCACGGGGCCATCCTACGCGGCGTCGACCGAGGTACTTCAATACCGCGGTAGCCTTACCCCATGTTGCGTCGATTCGCGTGGGCGACCCTGGTCTTGAACGTCATGGTTATCTTGCTTGGGGCCAATGTGTGCGCCACCGGGTCCGGAGCCGGTTGTGGGGCGAGTTGGCCGACCTGCGAAGGTCGGTTGGTTCCTTCCAGTGCCTCGGTGGCGACCTGGACCGAGTTCACCCACCGGGCGGCATCGGGAGTGGCCCTTCTTGCGGTATTCGTGCTGGCTGCCTGGGTGTTCCGGAGCTTCGACAAGGGGTCATTGATCCGATCTGCTGCCGCCTGGTCGATCGGGGCGATCCTCTCGGAAGCGGCGATCGGAGCGGCGATCGTGCTGTTCGAATGGGTGGCCGACGACTCTTCGGCAGCCCGTCTGCTGGCGGTTCCCCTTCACCTCGTGAACACATTTGTACTGCTGGCGGCGCTTAGCGTGACCGCCTGGTGGGTGGACCATTCGCCGGCCACCAGGCCCACCATTCCCCGACCGCTCTGGTGGGCCGGACTTGGGTTGCTCCTCGTCGCGGCGACCGGATCGGTCACGGCCCTGGCGGACACGCTTTTCCCGGCTACCTCATTCTCCGACGGCCTGGCTCAGGACTTCTCCTCCGCAGGCACCTTCCTCACCCAGGTGCGTGTTCTGCACCCGGTCGTCGCAACGCTGGTCGGTGCCTATGTGGCGTTCTTGGGGTTGACCAGGGCCCGACCGGGTCACCAGCAGACGGTCGGGCTCGTTATCGCCGCCATCGTCGGTACCCAGGTCTTTGCCGGGATCGCCAACGTGGTGTTGCTCACACCTCTCTGGCTCCAGATCTTCCATCTGGCTTTGGCCGACACCTTATGGATCATGTTCGTTCTATTTGTGGTCGACGTGTCGCTGGATCGGGAATCGGCGCAGGTATAAACTTTTAAAGGGAACCCCTGAGACTGTCCGATACCTTGTTGGTACGACCGGGGAGAAGAAATCAGTGGAAATCTGTGGGGTTTGTGGTGGATCGCGTTCGGGAGGGACCTGTCCGGCCTGCGACCCGATCCCGGTCGACCGGTCTGAAATACCACCGGAGACCGCCCAGAACACCATTGACACTCGCCTGTTTGGGGAAACCAGGGGGGCGGACTTTTTCGGGGTCATTACCCCGACGTTGGCTGACACCACCCCATTACCGACGGTGGTCGCCAAGAAGTCCCGGGCCTGGATGTATGCCGTTGGTGGCTTCGCGGCGGTCGTAGTGGGAGTCGGAGTCGTCAGTGCTTCCTTCCTTGGCCTCTTCGTTGGTGATAGCAACGAGACCGCCGGGTATGTTCCTGCCGACGCCCAGGGGTATTTCGTGATCGACCTCGTGGACAGCGCGGCAGCGTTTTCAGATGACCGCATCCAATCCTTGATGGCTCAGATTGAGCAAGAATTCGGTGTCGAAACACCGGACTTCGACGGCGGGGCGGTCGAAGAAGAAGCTCTTGATGAGTTGGCGCAGAAACTAGGTGTTGGCCAACTTGACCTCTCTTTGCGCGATGACGTGGCGAGTTGGGCGGGCCGACACGTTGGCATGTGGTTGCGGGCCGACATAAGCGCCGGTGCCCAACCTGAGGACGTGGCGGGTTGCTTTCTCGTCGAAACCCGTGATGCCGGAGAAGCTGATGCCGCCCTCGAGCGTATTTACGACGAGATTCGGCAGGGCGATCAGGTGATCACCCGAAGCCAAGTCAATGGGGTGGCGGTCTACGAGTGGTCCGATGAGCTAGTGGTAAAAGCGGGTCGCATCGATGGTGTTGTGGCCCTTTGCGCCGGGGCAGGAATCTTTGAGGAGGTAGTCGCCGTCCACAAGTCGGGCGTCACGCTCGCCTCCACTGAAAGTTTCACCCAACTAGAGGGTGCCCTGGCCGATTGGGCGATGATGGGGTACGTCGACAGCGAAGAGATGGTCCGCGGCATGGCCTTTGAGCAGGGCATGGACGTGACCCCGTTTGCGCAGGCTGGTCGGATCGCCGTTGGTGTCAACCTCACCGAGGCAGGCTTCACCCTCGAAAGCGTCTCGGTGGCCGGTCCCGATATGCCCATCGTTTCCGACGGACAGGCAGCCGCCGGGATCCTTCCGGGAAACGTCTATTTTGCGGCGGGTGGCCAGGACTTGGGTCGGACGCTTTCGACCATGATCGACACCTATCGAGGGGTTCCCGATGGCGGGATGATCGACGATGCTTTCTCCGAGTTTCGTGAGACGACCGGAGTGGACCTTCAGGAGATGCTTGACTCGATAGAAGGGCCATTCGGTTTGGCGGTCTCAGCGAATAGTTCGATCGAAGACGTTCCCGTCGGTGGCGTGTTCTTCACCGACCTCTCCGATCGGGGTCCGATCGACGACCT
>JAENVV010000268.1 GCA_016650365.1 Acidimicrobiia bacterium | reverse complement strand
CGCCACCTCGAGTGCCGCCTTGACCGCCGCCCCGCTGGAGATGCCGGCCAGGATGCCCTCGGTGCGAGCCAGTCGGCGAGTTGTCTCCAAAGCGTCTTCGTTGCCGACCAAGACGATTTCGTCGATGATGGCGAGGTCGAGGACTTCGGGTACGAAACCTGCTCCGATTCCCTGAATCTTGTGGGGTCCGGGTGATCCTCCCGAGAGGACGGCCGAGTCCTTCGGCTCGACAGCGACCATCCTCACCGACGGTTTGCGTTCCTTGAGCGCCCCGCCGACTCCGGTGATCGTGCCCCCTGTACCGACCCCGGAGACGACGAAGTCGACCTCGCCGTCGGTGTCGGCCCAGATCTCCCCGGCGGTGGTGCGCCGATGGATGTCGGGGTTGGCAGGATTGGTGAACTGTTGAAGGATCACTGCCCCCGGGGTCTCATCCCGGATCTGTTCGGCCCCCGCAATGGCACCCTTCATGCCTTCGGCCCCCGGGGTCAGTACCAGCTCGGCCCCCAGGAAGGCGAGCAGGGTGCGACGCTCGATGCTCATGGTGTCGGGCATGGTGAGTATCAGACGATACCCCTTGGCGGCGGCGGCGAACGCCAGCGCGATGCCGGTGTTGCCCGAGGTCGGTTCGACCAGCGTGGTTTCCCCCGGGGTGATGCGCCCTTCGGCCTCGGCGACGTTGATCATGTTGACGCCGATGCGGTCCTTGACGCTCGACAGCGGATTGAACGACTCCAGTTTTGCGAGTACCCGGGCGCCGCCCGGCGCGCTCATGCGCTGCAACTCGACGAGCGGGGTGCGTCCGACGGTTTCGGTGATGTTCGAGTAGATGTTGGCCATGAGGATCCTCCAAAATAGAAAAGGCCCGCTGATTGCGGGCCAAGAGAGTGGGTTTGGTTGTGGTGGTCGGCTTAACAGATTTCGCCCGCGGAAAAGCCGTCCGGACAACAACAACGACGGTACGCCTCCATCAGCAACATCAGGACAGCAATTTACCACACCCCAGCCGGGCGGCGATGGCCGGCGCCGTCGTGGTGGATGCCGATTCGGCGCTCGGTATTGGCAGCCTGGCTTCGGCGATCTCGGCGGCGATGAAGGCGGGGACCGGCCTTGGATGGTCCCAATATGACCGACTTCGACTTCCAAGTGATCGAGAGTGGCAAAGCGGCTTCGTCCTTGAGGGTGGGGCCATCGGGTCCGGTGGAAACGTCGAAAATATGACCGACGTTGTGGCTTTCGATCAAGTCGAAGAAGCGTCGCAGCGCATTTGCATTATGGATATTGATCTAGGGATCAGCATATGAGGTGGACCCCATCCACTTGGGATGACCCATCAGCCGGGCTCGACACTGCGACTACCCGGCCTGCGGTTGGGGGGTCGTCGCTGTCCAATCCCGCCCGTCTCCCTATAAGGGTTGAGAAATGTTTGGAGGTCCCGTGGCCGAGTTTAAGGCTTCCACGAGTGGTGTCGCCAATTTTCGGTGCCGGAGCCGTGCTGGGTCGGAGCAGTGAGATGACGACCGGTGCTGGCAGGCATCCGTCAGGACCCCGTTCAAATTACCTGCGCGAATCCCGGGGAGCGTGAGGATGCCCTGATCCGATTTGATACATCTTTACAGAAGCTTCACGAAAACTGGTGTGCTTCCTTGATGCTGAGAGTCCAAGCTCTTGAGGGAGTCAAGGCTTTGGCGATGGAGACTGGAATGTGCTTGCCCGAACGGACGAATTCCCCTGTGTCGACAGTCCCGGGCGATCTGCTCCACATAACCCGCACCAGGGACAGCAGAGAAAATGGAACATAAGATCGGTCGGCGCCAGTTCATCGCCGGTTTGTGGCCATGGATTCTCGGTGCCTTCGGAGTCGGCGGCGCTTGGAGCACCCAAGAACTATTCGACGCTGCGCCACCTCTGGCTGCGGGAGACGCACCAGAACGGCCGGTTGGGACGTTTCCGGTTGGTGAAATCCCGCCGAAGCAAGGAGACACAATCGTTCTCAACCTCGACAGCGCCGTGCAGCAACAGGTAGAACAGAGCCTCACAGATGGACTGAGTTGGGCACGAGCTAGCGAGGCCGGTGCGAACGCCACGTCGGGGGCGGCGGTGGTTCTTGATCCCAAAACCGGTCACGTGGTCGCAATGGCGTCGAACCCTGTCTTTGACCCCGGGTCTTTTGTGGGCGGTATCGGCCAGGGTGAGTTCGATGAACTGCTTGAGGCATCGGCGTTCACTGACCTTGCCATTCAAGGTCAGTACCCACCGGGATCCAGCTTCAAGGCGGTTACCTACGCGACGGCAGTCGAACACAATGTCTTTCCGGCTGAGGCGACCCAACAGAGTCCGGAGGGTTCGATTCTTTGCGAGGGCGTCCTGCGTATCCGGGGGTTGAGTGATGGCAGCCAGCAGGTATTCACCGACCCGGGACACGGCATCGTGGATCTGCATAGGGCGTTCGCCGTTTCGTGCAATATCTACTTTTGGGAAGTGGCGTTGGCGATTTGGTCGCAGAATAAGAACACCGGTAACGAGGGAATTCTTCAGGAAATGGCCCGCAGGTTGGGACTGGGCTCCCAAACGGGTATTGATCTTCCTTTTGAGGCTGCCGGGCAGATACCCGACCGAGCCCTATTCACCGAATGGGCTGAAACAGCTCCGTATCGCCTATCACCTGACCGTATTGACCCGGGTCCGATCTGGAAGGGTGGGGACCTCATGAACGTGGCGATCGGCCAGGGAGAGACGCTGGCGACGCCCCTTCAGATGGCCGTGGCGTATGCTGCGATGAGCAACGGAGGAACCGTGTGGAGGCCTACCGTTGTCAACCGACTTGTGGATCACAGTGACGGCACCACTACCCGCCTCGACCCAGAAATAGCGTTCCGGATAGCCTGGTCCGCGGGGTTTCAGCAGTCTTTTCTTCAAGACTTGGGTCGTACCATCACCAGCGAATACGGTACGGCACGAAGGGCATTCTCTTCGATGACTTCGAGCGGGATAGTCGGCGGAAAAACAGGAACCTCGACCACCAACGGCAAGGGGGACACGGCCTGGTTCGTTGGGGTTGCCCCGATTGCCTCACCCGACTACGTCGTTGCTGTGGTCGTCGACCAGGGCGGATCGGGTGGCACCGTTGCGGCGCCGATCGCCCGGCAGATATTCCAGTACCTCTATGGCGAACAAGTCCACCCCATCGGAGAGGGTCTCTAGGCGCTGATGCGAGTACACGCACAGGTCAACTTGGTCCAGGTCTCGTACCGCGACTCCATGCGGCCGGTGGCGGCCTCATGTGCACCTTCTCTTTCGACCCTCAAGGCAGAGCCGTTCGGCCCTATCCCACCCCTAGGGGGGTGGGATAGGCTCCGAATTATGAGAAACGAGACCAGTTCGGTTGGTTTCCGACTCCGTTCAATGTCCGGTCATCTCGACGGGGTGATTCGCATGGTGGACGAGCGTCGAGATTGCGTAGAGGTCCTGTATCAACTTTCGGCGGTTCAGGGAGCCGTGGACATGGTGCGGCACCAGATACTGGAGTCGCATCTTCGAAGATGCGTTCCGGAGTCGCTCAGTAGGGCGGGAGTTGGCGACATCGTCGATGATCTCTTGTCTGCCACGTTCGGCTCCGCCCCACCAACCGTCCGTGCGGTTCGTCGATGCCACCTTGATGCTGGCACCGGGGTCGGGAGTTCCGCATGACGAAACCGGTCGACGTCCTGGTAGTCACCGCCCCCGGATGCCACTTTTGTGAAGATGCAACCCGGCTGTTGGACAAGTTGGCCGAGGCCACACCTCTCAACGT
>JAENVV010000267.1 GCA_016650365.1 Acidimicrobiia bacterium | reverse complement strand
TCGTATGCCCCCACCCGTCTCAGGGCGGCCCGCTCTTCCTGGGAGATCATTTGGGCCTGCTGGAAATTGTCGTAGAGGATCCGCTCGACCACCTGTTCGGCTGAATCCGCGACCATGCGATCGCGCTGTTCGCGAGTCAGCTCCCCCCGTCGCTCGACGATACCAAGAAGGATCTTGAGATTGACCTCGCGGTCCGAACAATCAACCCCGCCCGAATTGTCGATGAAGTCGGTGTTGATCTTGCCTCCGGCCATCGAATACTCGACCCTCCCGGCCTGGGTCAGACCGAGGTTGCCGCCTTCGATCACCGTGCGACACCGGAGGTCGAGCCCGTCGACCCGCACACCGTCGTTGCCGCGATCCCCCACCGCTTCGTTGGTTTCGGTGCTCGCCTTGACATAGGTGCCGATGCCACCGTTCCAAAGCAGGTCAACCGGGGCCAGCAGGATCGCCTTGATGAGTTGGGTCGGAGTCCAATCTGTTTGAGTCACACCAAGGGCTGCGAGAGCTTCGGGCCACAATTGGATCTGCTTGAGGGACCTCGGCCACACTCCCCCACCGGGGGAAAGCAGCGTCCGGTCGTAGTCATCCCACGAAGATCGGGGAAGATCAAAGAGTCTCCTTCGCTCTACGAACGACGTCCGCGAATCCGGGTTGGGATCGATGAAAATGTGGCGGTGGTCGAAGGCGGCGACGAGTTTGATCTGATCGGAACCGAGCATCCCGTTGCCAAAGACATCTCCCGACATATCTCCGATGCCAACTGCGGTGAAGGGCTGGCGGTAAGGATCCCGACCCAACTCCATGAAGTGCCGCTCCAGCGACTTCCAGGCTCCGCGGGCCGTGATGGCCAGCCTCTTATGGTCATAACCGGCCGACCCGCCCGAAGCAAAGGCGTCGTCTAACCAGAAGCCGTTTTCGGCCGCGATTGAGTTAGCGAGGTCGCTGAAAGTGGCGGTCCCGCGATCGGCGGCCACCACCAGGTAGGGATCGGGTCCGTCGTGAACCCTCAGCCCGGCCGGATGCACCGCACGTCCCTCGACGAGGTTGTCGGTCACATCGAGCAATGCGCGGATGTAGG
>JAENVV010000266.1 GCA_016650365.1 Acidimicrobiia bacterium | reverse complement strand
CCGAGAGGGCAGTCCGTGACGTCGCTGCATCCTTGAGAAGAGACCGACCCAGGGGAGCGTTGAACCAATCGACCGATGGCAAATATGAGACCGGCGAGGCAAGACTGTCGTGGTGTCAGTAGAACCGTTTGGAGGAATCACATCCATCGACGATGGACGGCGCGAATATCTCTTTGGTCGCGAGGATTACCACGATCTCGCGACAGTGACTCACGACTGAGCAGAGGGCGATGAAAGGGAAACAGACCTTCTGGCTCTTGGTAGCCATCGCGGTTGGATCGCTACTTGGCTTCGTCAGCGCGTCTCCGCTTTCAGGACTCGGTGCCTGGAACCTGGCAATCTGGGGGATCGGCAACGTGGCTCTGGGCAATGTGCCTGGTTCCCGCAATTCGAAAATGCTTCGCCTCGGCGCCTATGGACTGACATTGGGGTTTGGATTCATGGCATTTGGCTATTCGGGAGCCGAACCGTTGAACACCCGCGTGTTTCCGTTCCTGTTGATCGGGCTGTTTTCGGCTGCCTGTGCCATCGTCGTCGGCGGGATCGTCCACCTCGTCCGTCAACGTCTCCACCACTAGGTCCGGGCGCCCAAGGTTCTCCCATGATCGACGGCTGGTTAGTACCGGTCGATAGTCATGGTTCCTGTCGTTTCTGTCCAAGACGTGATCACGAGGTGTGTCTGGTCGTCGGAGACCTTGACGAGCGACGCAGATGAGACCGTGAGTCGGAACAGGTCATACGGATCGCCTCCGGGGTGTTCGATGAAGGCTGAGTACGCCTGCCGTGTGGTTGCGTCGTCGACGAGTTCCACGGTGCCGGCGAGCTTGGCGTCTCCGTCGAGAAGTTCGCTTGTGTCGGGATGACTGTGGATCGAGTACCTCGGGTCACGTTTGAGGTCGGTGCCTTTTCGGGATCCTGGCATCGAGCCGAGCCATATGTCCTCGTTCCACCAGCGTACTTCGGTGCCACTCGCCCGGGGAGAACCGCCGCGTCCGAGCGTTGCGATCACATGGTGCAGGTTCGCTTCGAACCGAGCTCGAACGCCAGTCGCCAACTCGGCTGAAATACTTGAAAATTCCGCCCAATGCATACTCATCGAAATCTTAGAAATCCTTCAGGCCCTGCCTAACCGGACCGATGATATTTGACACAAGCAAACAAGACCACGGGCCACCTCCTCCGGCCCTCATGCCGCCCGACGAATCTCTCCTCGTTGGGCGGTTGGTCGTTTCAGGCTGCTCCACGAACAAACGTTGGATTGCTCGTCGTGGAGAGACCAGGGCTGTATTCATAGCCCATCCCGTTAAAGGACCGGAGACCCTTCACCGAAGTCACCTTGTTCCGGATCATCCAGGCGGCCATCTCGCCACGAGCCCGCTTTGCAAAGAATGAAATGATTCGGTATTCACCCCGATTGAAATCCCGGAATACCGGGCTGACCACTTTGGCGTCGAGTTCATCGGTGCGGACCGAGATGAAATACTCCTTGGAGGCCAGGTTGATGAGCACTTTGGTCCGGTACCTGGCCAGGTCTGCATTGAGGGAGTCGGTAATTCGGGTTCCCCAGTACTCGTATAGGTCTTTGCCACGTTCGGTCTCAAGTGCCGTGCCCATCTCCAACCGATACGGCTGCATGAGATCGAGCGGTCGCAGGACGCCGTACAGGCCAGACAGGATGCGCAGATGCTTCTGGGCGTAAGTGAAGTCTCTTTCCCCGAACTCGCTGACGTTCAAGCCCTGGTAGACGTCACCTTTGAAGGCGATGATGGCGGGACGACTGTTCGACCGGTTGAATTCGGTCTCAAAGAGTTGGAATCGCTCGTGGTTGAGCTGAGCCAGTTCATCGGAAATGTCCATGAGGGTGCGAAGATCCGCCGGTGTCTTGGTTGTCATCACCCCCACCAGTTCACTGATTTCGTCCGTCATGCGTGGGACCGAGAATTTCCTGGTCGGCAGTCTTGACTCGTAATCAAGGGTCTTGGCCGGCGAAAGAACGGTGAGCACGGTGCGCATCTCCTGAGATACAACGTCGAAGCGTGATTCTAGGTCAGTCAGCCGGCGCGCCGATCGGGTCCGCGTTGGTGGGCTTCGGGTTGGAGCCGGCAGTCATGACGGACCGTAGCCACGAGAAGTCCGTCGTACTGCTAGGACCCGGGAGTCGGCGGAGGAACTTCTCGGACATCGATGGGTTCTCCGGAGCGACGTTCCTTCTTCCAACGCACGAGCAAGGTCGTGGCCAGTCCCAATGCCAGTTCGTCGGCAAGCGGGATGAAGTCGGGTATAAGCAAATCGGCAATGAACAGGAAGCCGACCACGGCGGTCAGCCAGGGCAGTCGGAGTCTCGAAGCCCACCGAAAAAAGAACTGAGGCAGCATGGCTGAAACAGTACTAGTCAGGCGGGGCGGTTGCCCGCCACCGGCCGTTCTCGGTTGACACCGTTAGCGGCATCCCGAACGTCTCAGACACGGCATCGGAAGTCAACGTGGTCTCGATCGGACCGGAGGCGACGATTTCGCCGCCATTAAGCATGATGATGTGCGTGAACGACGCAGGAATATCGTCGACGTGATGGGTGACGAGCACCATGGGGATGCCGGCATCGCGGCCAAGTTGGTCGAGCGACCGAACGAGACGTTCTCGAGCGCCGAGGTCGAGCCCGGCGTTTGGCTCGTCGAGGAGAAGAAGCTCCGGCTTGGCCATGAGTGCCCTGGCAATCAGAATGCGCTTCTTCTCGCCCTCGGACATGGTGTCAAAGGTCCGGTGAACGAACGATCCTGCGCCAAGGGACTCGATCAGCTGAACGGCCCGGTCGAAGTCTTCCTGTTCATACGTATGCCATCGTGTATCGACGAACGAGGCATGTTTACCGGTGACCACGATCTCGAGGCAGTCATACCCCTCGCGTACGAGATGGGCCGGGGTGGGGCCGACGTACCCGATCCGTTTGCGAAGTTCGCGTACGTCGGACTCGCCAAGGGTGGTACCGAGCACCGTGACTCTGCCACGCGTTGGAAACAGATATGACGAGACCACCTGGAGGAGCGTTGTTTTGCCACAGCCGTTCGGGCCGAACAAGACCCACCGCTCGTGCGCTTGAATCGTCCACGAGATGTCGCTCAGCAGTTTGTTGCCGGAACGAACGACATCTACATCCGTCACTTCTACCGCGGGTTGCTCAGCCACCATGGCGGGCAACACTAGTGCTCCTATGAGGGGCGCATTGTCGCCCCGTCGCCCGACGCCCGGGTCACTCACACCTGCCGCATCCCATTTTTGTGTCTCGTCGGCTAAGTTCAAGCTATGACCATCATCAGCAGACTCGCCGATTCCTGTCTCACGGTTGCTACCGAAGAGGGCACTACGCTTTTTGATCCGGGGTTCTTTACGTTCGATACCGATTTCGTGGACCTCGACGACCTTGGGGAGGTTCAGCGGGTGCTCATCACCCACGAACATGCAGATCATGTGAAACCCGAGTTCGTGAGATGGCTCATTGATAGGGGCGAGGACGTCGAGGTATTCGGTAACCAGGCTGTCGCCGATCTCCTTGTACCCCACGACATCGAGGTCGTGATGAGTAACCCGAACGGCGTGACTTCCGAGGATGTGCTCCACGAAATGCTCCCGAACGGGGCCCGACCTCCGAACCGTAGCTGGACGATCGACGGGGTCCTCACCCATCCGGGAGACAGCCACGATCCGAATCTCACGGCTCCGATTCTGGCGCTGCCCTGCCTGATGCCGTGGGGATCGATGACCGGGGCGGTGGCTTTCGCCAAGCGAGTGGCGCCCTTCCAGGTCATACCGATTCATGACTTCTACCTGTCCGAGTCGGGTCGCCAGACTGCCCGCCATATGGCGTCTGGAGCGTTGAAGAGCGCCGGGATCGAACTGATCCCTCTCGACTGGAACGACTCGTACACCGTGTAGGCCGGGTTAGCGGCTTAGAGCGGCCCGCTCCCTAGCCTTGGCGGCCTCAATTTCGCGATTTCGAGGAGCGGCCGTGGTGACCAATCGCCCGAGCATACGCTCGGTGGCGGCAGCAACCTCTGCGATCGCCTGTTCGAACACCTCGGCGTTGGCTCGGGACGGGGATCGTGAGCCGCTGAGTTTGCGAACATACTGTGTTGCGGCGGCCCGAACTTCTTCAGACGTGGCGGGCGGTTCGAAATTATGGAGGGTTTGGATGCTTCTGCACATGCCCCCATCGTACCGCCGGCTAGCCGTGCAAGTCAGACCGGTCGACCTCAGTATGGATGAGCCGCTCACCATGATGGTGGCGGGCGTCGGCTGGACGATGAGCGGGATCATCCACGAACACCTGGTCACCTTCGATATGTAGCGAACCGTAGGCGGCGCTGAGATGTTCTTGCGTCAGGACCTCGGAGGGCGGCCCGCAGGCAATCACCCGGCCAGAGAGAAGCACCACCCAATTGGAGGCTTGAGCTTCCGCGAGGTCGTGCGTCGTCATGATCACCGTGCACCCATGACTCTGTTCGTCATGGATTACCAAATCAATCGCCTGGGCCGAGGGTAGGTCGAGGCCGGTCAGCGGTTCATCGAGGAGGAGTAGATCGTGCGGCTGGGCGAGGCCCTGAGCGACGAACACGCGTTGGCGTTGGCCTCCTGACAGCTCGGCAAGGTGCCGTCCCGCCAGGCTCTCGATATCCATCCGTTGCATGGCTTTCTCGATCGCCGCGCGGTCGGTCTCGTTAAAGCGACCCAGTAGGCCGGCGTTGGAATACCGGCCCATGGCGACGATCTCAGCGACCGTGACTGGCAATGCTTCATTGACCTTGGTGCTTTGCAGCACGTATGAAAGGCGCGGAGGTTCGTCCCCATGGAGCCGTATCGACCCGGAGCTCGGCTCCACCAGCCCGGCTATCAGGTTCAGCAGCGTTGATTTTCCCGAACCGTTCGGCCCGATCAACGTGGTAACCATCCCGGACGGAATCGAGAAGCTCGATGAGGCCAATGCGACATTGGGGCCGTAGCGAACACTTACATCTTGACCGGATACTGCCGGGTTCATGCGCACTCCGAACAGATGCCCTCGATCTCGAGGGCGTGCCCCCTGGGGAAGAAACGCCCTGAGTTTGTCAGGGATTTGACCACGGACTCGAGGTCCGCTTCGAGATCAGGCGGGGGAGTTATGTCGTCGACGGTCCCACACGAGATGCAGACAAGATGGTGATGATGGCCGGTCAGCCACTCGGCCAACTCGTATCGAGTGACGCCCTTGATCCCATGATGGGGACTGAGCACTTCGGTCTTGTCGAGAATTGCCAGCGATCGGTACAACGAAGACAAGGGAATCGTTCGCCCGAGGTCTTCGTAGAGTTCGGCAGCCGATCGCGGGCCGTCGGCCTTGGATAAGGCCCGAATGAGGGCTTTACGACCCGCCGAGTAGCGAATTCCGGTCTCACCCAGACGCTGCATGATGAGTTGTTCAGTGTTTGCCACGGGCCTGTCCTGTGGGTATCGTTGAGGCGAGAATAGGAATCATTATCATTTTCCACAAGTTTTTGAGAGCGTTCGTCCTGTTTGGCCTGCTGGTGGGGGCTTGCTCGACGAACCCGGTCGTTCCGTCCGGCCAGATAACCATTGTCGCCACCACCTCGGTAGTCGCTGACCTGGTCGAAAACGTGGTCGGTGACCGGGCTCAAGTGGAGCTTTTGATGCCCTTGGGAGCCGATCCACACGAGTTCCAGTTGACAGGCAAGCAGGTTGCCCAACTGAGGGAAGCCGACCTGGTGGTTGCGATCGGTCTTGGGCTTGAGGCCACGGTCATGGACACTCTCGCCGCAGCCGCCGCTGAGGGGGTGCCTGTTGTCGAACTTGGCCCATTGCTGAATCCCCGCAGTTTTCCCGATGGCCAACCTGATCCACACGTTTGGATGGACCCGCTCCGCATGGCTGATGCGGCGCTTCTGGTAGCTGATGCTCTGGCTGCTCGAGACGGGACCCTCGATTGGAAGGTGAGCGCTCAAAGCTATGCCGATCAGCTCATCGAGACAGACCGGACCATCGCCTCGCTAATGGCTGGGCTGCCAGCGGATCGCCGAGTGATGGTCACCAATCACGACGCATTCGGGTATTTTGCCGATCGATACGGTTTGGAGATCGTTGGTGTGATCATCCCTGGCGGGTCCACGCTTGCCAACCCGTCGTCCGCGGAGCTCGCCGACCTCGTCAAGTTGATTGACGAACTCGG
Organism: Acidimicrobiia bacterium; assembly: GCA_016650365.1. Classification (NCBI taxonomy): domain Bacteria; kingdom Bacillati; phylum Actinomycetota; class Acidimicrobiia; species Acidimicrobiia bacterium. Next base: position 28,936 of record JAENVV010000266.1, on the reverse strand, counting down.
TGTTCCGGCCCTGTTCGTGGAAACGACCGAGTCCGATAAATTGGCGATGGCGATCGCGTCCGAGACGAACTCGCCGATCACGGTTGTCGATTTGCTCGGTGCCTCGCTGGCGCCCGCCGGCAAACCAGGTGACACGCTCATCTCGCTCCTGCTCGTGGACGCCGAACGTATCGTGGCCGGCCTCGGAGATGGACAGGAGCAAACTCCATGATTGGCTGGTTCCTTGAACCGTTTGCACTGGGCTTCCAACAACGCGCCCTGATAGGTGGGGTTCTGGCCGCGGTTGCGATGGCCGTCGTCGGGACCTGGGTCGTTCTGCGAGGTATGTCGTTCCTAGGCGATGCGCTGGTGCATGGGGTAGTGCCCGGTATCGCCCTGGCCATTCTGTTCGATTTCAACGTGCTGGTCGGCGCAGCCTTGGCCGCTCTTGTCATGATTGGGGGGATCAACCTGGTCCATCGGCAAACCACCTTCAACGAGGACACAGGGATCGGCCTCCTGTTTGTAGGCATGTTGGCGCTCGGGGTGATTCTCATCTCGAAGACAGCCACCTATGCCACCCGCTTGACAACGGTGCTGTTTGGAGATGCGCTCGGAGTCACTCAGGGCGATCTCGTCGGCTTGGCCTTGTTGGCCGGGGTGGCCATTGTGGCTTCAATCGTGTTGTACCGGCCGTTTCTGGCTCTGGCGTTCAATGATCAGAAGGCCAAGCTTCTCAATATGCGTCCGGGTCTCGCCAACGCGGCACTGCTGGGCCTGATCACCTTCGCCATCGTGGGGTCTTTCCAAACGGTCGGCACGCTCCTCGTGTTCGGCCTACTCATTGGACCGCCGGCTACGGCGGCGTTGTTGGTCAGGCGGGTGCCCACGATGATGATGACCAGTGCGGTGATCGGCGGGTTGAGTGTGGTGGTCGGTCTGGTTGTCAGCTACCACGCCGAGACCTCTGGATCGGCCACGATGGCCATCGTGCCGGTGGTGCTGTTCTTCCTGGTGTTGGCGTTTCGCAGTGTCAGACGGGCGCATCCCGCGTAGAGAGCCAATCAAGGTACACCCGGTCCGAGGCGCACCGATTACAGTGCTCATCGTGACCCGTTTCCAAGGTACCTCGTGAGAAGGCCTGTCAAGATCGCCAATGTTTCCGGGTTTTTTGGTGATCGACCGTCGGCTATGCGGGAACAGCTCACGGGTGGGAAAGTCGATATTCTAACTGGCGACTACCTGGCCGAGTTGACAATGCTCATCCTCGCACGGACCCGGCAGCGAAGCCCGGATGGAGGATATGCAAGAAGCTTCGTTTCTGATCTCGCCGGGGTTCTCGACCTCGTCATGGCCAATGGAGTGAAAGTGGTCGTCAACGCCGGAGGTCTCGACCCCGTCGGTTGTGCCGAAGCGGTACGCAGCGCGGCGAATGAACAAGGCTTGACCCCGGTAGTTGCGGCCATTACCGGGGATAACCTGCTCAACCGACTCGAAGGACTCAAGTCCGCAGGGGAGCTGTTCAGGAACCTCCAGACCGGTCGTGAGCCAGACCTCCCCTTTGTCACGGCTAACGCATACCTCGGCGGTTGGGGTATTACCGAAGCGCTTAGGGGCGGAGCCGACATCGTCATTACCGGTCGAGTTACCGACGCGGCGCTGGTATCTGGCACGGCCGCCTGGTGGCACGATTGGGATCGCCACGACTACGACCGGCTGGCGGGATCGGTGGCGGCCGGTCACATCATTGAGTGTGGGCTCCAGGCGACCGGAGGCAATTACTCGTTCTTCACCGAGCTCGATGACCTGGAATACCCGGGCTTTCCTTGGGCCGAAATCGCCGACGACGGGAGCGCCATGATCGGGAAACACCCCGGGACGGGCGGAGCGGTGACCCGGGAGACAGTCGTCAGTCAACTCCTGTACGAAATCGGCAGCCCCGCCTATCTCGGCCCCGACGTGATCGCTCGTTTTGACACCCTTGAGGTCGAGCAAATCGACCTCGACCGGATCCAGGTTTCGGGCGCTCGGGGCGAAGCCCCGCCGGAGACCCTCAAAGTGGCTGCGTCGGTTCCTGGCGGTTACCGCAACGTGATGACGATTGGGATGACCGGTTTGAACCAGCCATCCAAGGCCTCGTTGCTTCATGAGCAGATTTGGCGCGCAATTCCCTTTGAACCATCCGATTTCGATGACGTGGATGAGTCGGTGATCGGTTCTGCCGTCGAGAATCCGGCGACCAATTCCCAGGCGGTCAGCTTCTGGCAACTATCCGTTGCTTCCTCGGACGAGGACAGGGTTGGTCGGGCGTTCTCGAATGCGGCCATTCAGACGGTACTGGGGAGCATTCCCGGCATGTTCGGGCTCATGCCGCCAACCGGGGCGACGCCTTTTGCCCGGTATTGGCCCACCTCCATCGACCGCAACCAGATTGTGCAAACGGTCGCCATCGGGGACCGAATCCTGGAAGTGAGCGAGACCGAGCCGGTGAAAGGGGATACGATCGTCGTGCCCAGCCGACCGCGTGTCTGGCAGGGTGGCGGCGGCACGCAACACCTCCCTCTCGGTACCGTGGTGGGCACCCGCTCCGGAGACAAAGGAGGGTCCGCCAATCTCGGTGTGTTCGCCCGGGGCGCCGACGGGTTTGATTGGCTGTCCGGGTTTCTGAGCACCGATCAGCTCAGGGAGCTACTTCCGGAACTAGACCAACTTGAGGTCGATCGTTATGAACTGGCGAACCTGTGGGCGATCAATTTCGTGATCCACGGACTCATGGGCGACGGCGTGAGTTCCTCGTTACGCCTTGACCCACAGGCCAAGGGACTCGGCGAGTATTTGCGGGCGAAGCTCGTGGACATCCCGGTGTCATTGGCAGGCGGTTAGCGCCGCCACCATCGTTTGGGCTTCTTCGGACGAAGTTCTGCTTCAAGCTGTCTGGCCGTTTCGTCGAGGGCGTCTGCTTCCATGCTGCGGGCTTCAATGTCGAGCAGGAGCCGATCGCGGGTCTCCCGGCCTGCTTCGGACAGGTACCGATCTTCGATGCTACCGACGAGCGACCGAGCGAGAGGAAGGTCAAACGCCGCGAGAGCATCTTCAGCTTCTTCGAGGCGCCGAACGTGAGCTTCGATCTTTCTGGCGCGCCAGGAGATGGCTGCGGAGAGTTGAATATCGGCCGCCTCCTGGAGTTCGATCGGCAAGACGGACAGCAAGGGAGTGGTCAGCGGATCGTCGGCGATTTCGAGGAGCGTCTCAAACTTGTGATTACGAGCGGCGGCTTGGATGGCGTTACTTCGCCGGCGCGCCGCCGGTTCGCAGGCCAAGCGGGCCAGTGATAGGCGTTTGGTGGCGGATTCGCGATCTTCATCGGGCAGCGTTTCGATGAGTGTCTCGGCATCGGCAAATTGGTACGCAGCCAGTAATTCATCCATCTGGTCGGTCATGAAGCCCATAAACTAACGCACACCCGCGGCTATCACTCCGGTGAAGGTCAAACCCACGACGGCGGCGGCCACCCAGAGGCCCTCCTCTACTCATCGAGCGTGCCCACGAAGACCTCGGGTGAGCACCAGAAGGCGTAGGGACGAGGCATGGCGCCTTCCTCTCCATCGATACCGGTGACGATCTCGCCGGCGACGTCCACCAGTAACTCTGTCCCGGCGCTGTCTACGAAGAGGTAGAGCGGGGGCCTGCCCGGATGGCCCGAGTCCATTTCCTCGGTGAACTCGCCTCCCACGGTGGGGTCGTCGGCAGAGCCGTCGAAGGGCTCGGTGCCATCGATCTCCAGTGAGTAGGCATTGCACGCTGGTAGGGCCTTGGTGAAGAAGAACTCTGCGGCTTGAGCGAACCCGTCATCGCCGTTTTCACCTTCGAGAACGGTGCCGACGAAGACCTCGGGCGGGCACCAGAACGAATAGAACTGGCCGATGTGCCCTTCGGGCCCGTCGGGGCCGGTGACCACGCCGGCGTTGACGTCGACCAGCAGTTCAGTGCCCTCGGCATCGACGTAGCGGTAGACGCCCGGCGACACCTCTTCGGTGAACCCGCCACCAACGGTGGGGTCGGTCGTGGAACCGTCGAAGTAGGTGGGGTCACATCCCTGCAGCGATTGGTCGAACAGCGTTTGGGCTGCGGAGAAGTCGGTTGACGCATCCGTTGTCGGTGGCCCGGTCGTTGGTGGCTCGGTCGTCGGTGCCTCGGTTGTAGCCGCGGGAATGCCGGTGGGAGCGGGGGCGTCAGTTGTTTCCGTCGTACCACTATCGCCGCACGCCGCCAGCACAAGAGCCGCAAAGAGCGCTAGCAGTAGCAGTTTGGAGAGTCGAGACATGTTACAGAACCACTTTGCATCGGGGTCCTGAACCGGATGCCAGGACGAGGCACGAACAGCAATCTTGCCACGATCCTATATACAAAGAGCTTACCTCGGCAACCCTGGCCGATCTGGCCGCCATCGACGCCGCCCTCGAAGCCGGCGGCCACCGCTCCGATACCCCACCCCATCCTGAGGGCACCGAGAGACACGGTGAACGCGACTAGAGAGCGTTGACAGACACTTCGGGCCTGCGGCGAAGCTCGACCGGACTAGGACTCCAAGGCGGCGGCAAACTGGAGGCGAACCCGTTCAACGTGTTCGGCCAAGGAATCGACCGTCCAGTCGACGGTCGGGATCGGCTCAAGAACGTCAACGCGCACGGTGGCGGACCGCATGATGCGGGCCCCCCGGGGGAGTACGTCGAGGCTGTTGTGGATGACGATCGGGACAATCGGTACCCCGGCTTCCATGGCAAGATGAAACCCACCCTTTTTGAAAACTCCCAGGCGTGGAGTGACTTGTCGGGTTCCCTCCGGTGAGATCGCCACGCTGAGGCCCTGTCGGATGCGCGTGGCCGCCTCGCGGAGGGCATCTACCGCGGCGTCATGATCTGACCGGCTGATGAATATGACGTCACCGAACTCAAACACCTGCCCGACAAACGGCATGGCTTTGAGCTGTTCCTTGGCGACGGCGGTCACGTCGCGCCGCAGCAATTTCATGAGCAGGAGACCGTCGAAATTGCTCTGGTGGTTGAACATGAAGACGGCCGGGCGGTCGGACCACAAGTGCGCTTCGCCGCTGACGTCGAGGTTGACCCCGGCCAAAGCCACCGCCAGATCCCCCCAGGTCGAGGTCATCAGGTTGATCGCCTGCCGTCGATCCCGGTTGAGGAGTCCGGCCGTCAGTCCGGCGGTTGCCGCAGTCAGGACGCTCGCTTGAGCCAGGATGGTGCGGACGATCTGGGTCTTGGTTGGCGTGCCGCGACTCTCAAAATCGGTTGGTAGCCACCCACGTGCGTCAGCAGCCTTGCGAAGTTTCTTGTCAGGATTGAGTGGCTGGGGATGACCGACCAGGTCGAGGAGCGGCAGGTCCTCGTATCCGTCGCTGTAGAAGAAGGCATCATCCAAGGAGGCCTTGATACGTTCCGCGTATGCCGTGGCTTCAGTGGCCTTCTGGGCGCCGAAAATGATTGGTTGCCCCACACCACCGGTCACATGGCCATGCTCGACTTCGAGGGTGTTGCAAATGACGTCGTCGACATCGAGGGACTCGGCCACCGGTCGGGCTTGCATCGTGGTTGCAGCTGAGAGAAGCACCACCGTATGCCCCTGTCGTTGATGAGCCCGGATAAGTCGACGGACCTCCGGGTAGATCATCGCCGCGATGGTCTCCGTAAAGAGCCGATCAGCCAGGTCATCGATTTCCTCGACCGACATTCCTGCCATCGCCTTCGTCGAAGCTTGGAGTAGTTCTTCGAATGAAGCGTTCCCCGCCTGGTACCGAACGGCTACCGCGGCCACACCGAGATTGGTCAGGTCGGGGCGTCGAATTCGATCCTGGGCGAATACGAAAGCAGTAAAGCCCGCCAGGACGGTTCCGTCCATATCAAAAAAGGCCACGACGCCAGGTCCAGTGGGGGCGGTTTCGATTTGGTCGATCAGGGCGGAGATGTTCACCAGCGCAGGTTACCAAGACTGAATCTGGGGACCCGCCGGGAGGCAGGCGTCGCGCACTGCCGACCCGCGGAACGTCCTAGCGGGATGCTTGATAGGCAGCTGTGGCCACGATCAGGTCCTCATAGGCGAGGCCGACGCCTTTGAAGAGCGTGCGGCCGCCGCCGGCGTCCTTTTGACCACTGACTAGCTCATGAAGGTCGGCACCGATCAGGTTGCGATCCCACGCGCCCTCCTGTTCCGGAATGATGAGGTCGCCCGCTTCTTCCATAGCGGCCGCCCGATCTTCGACATAGACGGTGCTCGCCGAGACGGTTCGCGAGTCGACCTCACGGGTGTGCGGCTGAAACGAACCGATCGCGTTGATGTGAATAGTCGACGGCAGTTGACCGGCGTTGATGACCGGGGTCGGACTGGTCGTGCATAAACACACGATGTCGGCGTCGACCAGACCGGGCGAATCGACCGCCAGAGCCTCGACTCCACGCTGCCGGAGTTCATCGGCGAGCGAAACCGCGTTGGCGGGGGTTCCGCTCACGATCTGAACCAGCTCGATTGCTCGAACCGCCCGCATGGCGGCGATATGGCTCCTGGCCTGGACGCCGGATCCGTATACGAGCAGTCGGGTTGCATCCGTCTTGCTCAAGTGCCGCGTGGCGACGCCAGACACGGCTGCGGTCCTCAATTCGGTAATGGCCGACCCGTCAAATACCGCAAGCGGCGATGCGGTATCTGGTTCGAAGAGGACGTATACACCTTGCACCGTCGGCTGGTTCCGGCTGGCGTTCTCAGGGTTATACGTGATGAGCTTGACTCCGATTCCACGGTCCGACCAGGCCGGCATCATGAGCAGTTGGCCCTCCGGGATGGCATGAACGGTTCGGACGGGCAACGCCGGGATTCCGGCTGAAAAGGCGCCATCCAAAGCATCGATGGCGTCGATCATCGGCAGGAGATCATTGAGCCGATCTCGACTGATGAACGGAAGTGATTCGAAGGCCATCGAGTCAGGCCGTCACGAGAACCCGGTGCCGCCAGAGCACCAGCGCAGCCAGTGGAATCAGGGAAAGGGCGGCTCCGATCAAGCTGAGCCAGGAATATGAGGTGCCACTCACGACAAAACCGGAAACGACACTGGCGGTTCCCCCCGCAACCCAGGTCAGTGTGTCGCCGATACCCTGAATGCTGAGCCGTTCTTGAAAGGCGAGATCGGTCATCAGATGCGTGCTACCGGCGACAAACGTGAAATTCCATCCGATGCCGAGCAGGAGCAGACCGGGGAGCAGCAGGGTGGTGCGCGATGGGTCGGCTCCCACGAAAGACAGACCACAGGCTCCGGCGAGAACGACTGCCCCGAGGCCGATCATCTTCCGGGTGCCGAGGCTCTTGACGAGCCAACCAGTCAATGGGGCGATGGCAAACATGCCGAGGGTGTGGGCAGTCATGACATTGCCGATTGTGCCGAGTCCTTCGCCGATCCGGCGCAGATGGAGCGGGGTTTGGGTCATGACGATGACCATGATCCCCTGTCCGAGCGCCATCGAAACGAGTGCCAGCCGGGTTTGGCTGGTGTTCAGAAGCTCCGATCGGGTCCGGATTGTGGTGCTCGCCTCGATATGGAGGGTGTCATCGGGTACTGCCAGTTTGGACGGGTCGGGTCGCAGAAGGATCGCGAAGATAATTGCCCCGACTGCGAACAGGGTGGCTCCACCGAGGTACGGGCCAACCAAGTCCTCGAATCCGAGGGCCACAGCCGCTTCGCCCGCCGGGGCCAGGCCTCGCGGACCGAGTACCGCTCCGATGGTGCCCGCCCACACCAACAAGCCAATGGTGGTTGCCCGGCGTCCACCGGCCCGGAGGTCGGCGGCCGCGTATCGGGCCAGGTTCGAGCTACTTTGGCCAAGCCCGAGAATGACGACGCCGACCAACAGCGTGGGAAACGATCGTTGCGTGATCGCATATCCGGCGATTCCGGCACCGAGCGCGGCGGTGACGTATCCAGCAGTGAATGACACCGTTCGTCCGAATCGTCCTGCCACCCAGGTGAACAACAGCGCTCCGAGGGCAATCCCGGCGGTCCCAAAAGCCGATGGGAGGCCGCTCCACCGGGTTGACGCCAACTCGCCGCCTGCCAACGAGGCCACGGTGGCCGCCAGAATGTATCCGGTTTGTCCGATGGCCACTACCGAGAAGAAGGTCCAAACAAGTCTGGTCTGAGTGGCATGATCGTCACGCGATGACGTCATCGCAGGGCGCTATCGAGTGCGTCGATCAGAGCCTCCGTATCGGACGGCGATGTGTAATGGACAAATGATGCCCGCACGACCCCGCGGTTCGGATCGAGCCCGACGCCCTCTAGGACCCGGTATCCGTAGTAGTGGCCTGCGCTGATCTGGATCCCGCTGGCTACCAGGTCGGTCGCCACCTCTTGAGGGGTCCTGTCGGTAGGTGAGAAGGCAATCGTCGGCGCTCGATGTAGTCGGCCCACCGGTTCGGGAGGGCCGATCAGACGAACTCGGGGGTGGGCGTCAAGCCAGCTGAGTACCGGTCCGGATAGGCGGTTTTCTGCTGCTTGCCAGAGGTCTAACACGGCCGCGGCCGTGGCTCGAAGGGTCGCGCCTTCGATGTCATGATGTCTGGCGAAAGCCTCAACGTAGTCGAGCACCGCTCCAGCGGCCGCTTCCTGTGCATGATCCGGTCCGGCTGGTGTCAGTCGCTTGTTGGCCAGTTCGTCGTTGAAGAAGTGGCCCTGGTTGGGGAGATCGTCGATGAGTCCGCGGCGCACGACCATGAGGCCCTGGTGCACGGAGTAGGTCTTGTACAAGCTGAACAGATAGACGTCCGGATCAAGATCGGAGAGATCAGGAAACCCGTGTGGCGCATATGACACCCCGTCGACGATGGCCCTGGCGCCGGCCTCGTGGATCATGGCGGTCACCGCCTTAACATCGTTCTCTTGGCCGACGATATTCGAGCAGTGTGGGAACGTCACGAGTCTGGTGTTGTCGGTCAGCAGGTTCGCAAGGCCGGAGATGTCGAGCAGACCATTTGCCGGGTCGGTCCGCCATTCCAGGAGGGTGGCTCCGGCGGCTTCGGCTGCTCGTCGGATAGCCCCGGTGTTGGCCTCGTGGTCTTGATTTGTGACGATGACTTCATCGCCGGGGGAGAGCACCGCCCGAAACGCGTTGGCGAGGACGTAGGTGTTCATCGAAGTCGAAGGGCCGAACTGAACCTCGGAGGCGTCGACGCCTAGTGCAGCGGCCCACCGCCGGCGAGAGAGGTCCATGGTGGCACCGGCGGCGGCCGAAGCGGCATATTCGGCATACGGCTGCACTTTGGTGTGGGTGTAGTAGGTGGTGAGCGCGTCGATGGTTTGGCGGCATGCGTAGGAGCCGCCGGCATTCTCGAAGAAGGCATCAGAGTTGGTTGCCGAGTCGAAGACCGGGAATTGCGATCGGACGAAGTCAAGATCGATATGCATCTTCTCGAATCTAACCGCAGCTGGGGTCAGAGTCAGGCAGTCGGCATTATGGTTGGTCGACACATGATGCAGGCAGTCGTATATCGCGAGTTCCGAGGATCCATGGCCGTCGAGTCGGTCGCCCCACCGGTCGTTGCACCTGACGGGGTGCTGATCGAGGTGCGCGCCAATGGTGTTTGTCGAAGTGACTGGCACGCCTGGATGGGCCATGATCCAACCGTCGCTTTGCCGCACGTTCCCGGCCACGAGATGGCGGGGGTCATCAGCGAGGTTGGTTCGGCGGTCACGCTTTGGAACGCTGGAGACCGCGTGGTGGTCCCGTTTTCTTGCGGGTGCGGGACTTGTGGGCCTTGCACATCGGGTTACGGAAATATCTGCGACAACGAATATCAACCAGGTTTCTCGGGTTGGGGTTCGATGGCCGAAGTGGTGGCGGTTCCCGGAGCGGATTTCAACGTTGTCCGGCTGCCCGACAGCATCGAGTTCACCGCTGCGGCAGCTCTCGGCTGTCGCTTCATGACCGCGTATCAAGGGCTCGTCGAACGTGCCAGGGTCCGACCTGGCGAATGGGTGGCAGTGCACGGGGCAGGCGGGGTCGGCCTGTCGGCGGTCCAGATTGCCAAGGCCATGGGTGCGAACGTGGTGGCGGTTGACCTGGACGACGCCAAGCTTGAGTTGGCGACGGCCCTGGGCGCCGACGCCGTCGTGAACGGAAACCGAGACAAACCGGTGAATGTGATCCGGTCCATCACGGGCGGGGGAGCCAACATCTCCATTGATGCCCTTGGAGCGGCGGTTACCGCTCAGAACTCCATTCGCTGCCTTGCCAAACGGGGGCGGCATGTCCAGATTGGACTGGTCATCGATGAGGGTGTGAATTTGCCAATTCCCATGAGCCGCGTCATTTCCCTGGAGCTCGAGATCCTGGGCAGCCACGGGATGCCGGCCAGCCGCTATCCGGAGATTTTTGAACTCATAGCATCGGGAAAGGTTGACCCTGGCGCTCTGGTCGGCAAAACCATCGCCCTGGCCGACGCCCCTGCGGAACTGGCTGCGATGGGCACGTTCGCACAAATCGGAACGACGGTTATTGAGTTCTAGAGAAACACCCGCATCGAGGGACACCGCCGGGTGAGATCGGTGCATTCATGCCCTCTCTGGCAAGAGTAGAGTCCGTGGCGAATGACTACCGAACTTCAACGTCCGATGACGCCACCAGACTTGCTCGCCTACCTGATGGCCCTCGATATCAGCACAACTACCTTCGAGCATCCTCCACTCTTCACCGTTGAGGACTCAAAGGCCCTCCGGGGCGAGTTGCCAGGCGGGCACTGCAAGAACCTCTTCTTGAGGAACAAGAAGGGAAAGATGTGGCTGGTCGTGTGCCCTGAGGATCGAGAACTCGACCTCAAAGACCTCGGCGCCCGTATCGGCGCCGGCCGGGTCTCGTTTGGAAGCCCCGATCGTTTGATGACCTACCTCGGCGTTAGCCCCGGCGCGGTCACGCCGTTTGCCGCCGTCAACGATGTAAAGGCTGATGTCGAGGTGGTCCTCGACGAAAAGATGATGACGGAATCAGTATTGAACTTCCACCCGTTGGTCAATCATCAGACCACGGCCATCTCGCCGCACGATCTCGTGAGCTTCTTGGCGTCCGTCGGTCATCCGCCGCAAATCATCGACCTCCGGTAGTACAGAAGTCGGTCGGCGCCCCGTTCGGATCGGGTGCAGAATCGGCCGGGTAGCCCACTTCGATCGTCCGTCCTCCGACCCTAACCCCGGTCCGAGACTCGCTTGATCTCGACACGGGTAATTCGGCGCCTGCGCAGACCTGTGACGCGGATCACGTAATTCCCGAATGTGACTTCGTCCCCGATAGCTGGGATCTGGCCGGCCAGCTTCATGGCGAGTCCGGCGACGGTATTGACGTCCTGCTCCAGAACTTCGGCGCCGATCAAGTCGGCTAGGTCCTGGATCGGAACCATGGCATCGAATGACCAGGCGTGGGGCCCGATCGGAACGATGGGCTCTTCACCAGTCAGAGAGCCAATGAGCTCCTCCGTGATGTCCTCGACCGTTACCAATCCGTCTGTGCCACCAAATTCGTCAACGATGATTGCGAGGTGAATGCCCGATGACCGCATACCCGCGAGCAGCTCGGTAACCCGATTGGACGCCGGTACCACCAGGCATTGGGTGGCGATCGATCCGACGGTCACCTCCGGTCGTCGATCGGACGGAACCCGGATCAGATCGGCCAGCTTCACGAATGCACCAATGTCATCCTCCGACACGTCGAACACCGGTAGACGCCGATGGCCCGAGTCGAGCAACACCTCAAGCGCCTCGTCCACCGGGGTGTCGGAGGATACCGAGACGATGTCAGGTCTGGGAACCATGATGTCGTCGGCCCTCCGATCTCCCAATCGAAAAGCTCGTTCAATCAGATCCACATCGTCGGGGGTAATTTCGCCCTCGTGCGCCGCCCGGATCGCCAAACGGCGAAGTTCGTCTTCCGTCACGGTCGGAGCGGCTGTGATTCCCTTGCCCGGCATCTGAAGGTCGGCGATCCAGAGGAGAGCACTAACCAGCGGTCGGAGGCTCAGTTCCAGCCACTGGACCGGGAGAGCAATGACCAGGCCGACTCGATCCGGGTGGCGGACCGCGTAGGTCTTCGGAATCGCCTCACCGTAGATAAACAGGAGGACCGTCAGGCCTACCGATGCGAGGCTGACGGCGAGTGACCCGAACCACCGATCGGCGATGACTGCGGCGAGTGTGGCAGCGGTAATCTGGGCCAGCAAGGCCCAGAGGAGCACTGCGTTCAAAACGTTTGGCAATCTTGAGACGAGCCTTGCCAGCCGACGGCCGCTCGCTCCGTGGGCTGCTTCAAGAGTTAGGGCCCGGATCGGCGAAATCCGGAGCAGCGCAGTTTCGGCTGCCGAAAGGAATATCGAAGAAATGAACGCGACCCCGAGCCCGATGACGAGGCCTAGATCGGCAGAGATATCCATTGCCGTTCATTCAACCAGGTTGCGACCAGGTACTGGTTTATGGCGACCTTACTAGTGTGGCTGGATGATGACACCTGCTGAAGGGGTTTGGGCACCTACGCTCACTCCTCTGACCGACAAACTCGACATCGATCACGCACTGCTCGTTGATCATTGTCAACGGTTGCTCGGGAGCGGCTGTCATGGAATCGTGCTCTTTGGGTCGACGGGCGAAGCTCCGTCGTTTTCGGTATCAGAGCGGATCGCCGCACTGGACGCCCTCCTTGATGGGGGAATCGCTCGCGATCAGATCGTGGTCGGTACCGGCTGTTCAGCGTTTCCCGATACGGTCGAACTCACTCGCCATGCCACCCAGGCAGAGGTGTTGGGCACCCTGGTGATTCCGCCATACTTTTATAAAGGCGTCTCGGATGTCGGAGTCGCCGCAATGTATGGGTCGCTCTGCCAGGTCATCGGCTCCGACCTGAGTCTGTATCTCTATCACTTTCCGGCTCTGTCAATGGTGCCAATTACCGCCGGGATCATCCGGTCGATACGGGAGCGTTTCCCACAAAACCTGGTCGGCCTCAAGGACTCAAGCGGTCAGATAAGCAATCTGCACGGTTTCTTACAGGACGACCAACTCGCCGTCCTTCCTGGCACCGAGCGACTGATGCTCGAGGGAGCTCGCCATGGGGGCCGGGGCGTGATCTCCGCCACAGCGAACATCTCGGCACCGGTCATCCGGGCTGTTTGGGACAGGCGCTCTGATCCCACCGTGGATGACTCGAACATGCTGGCCGTACGGAGCATCATCGAATCGACCGGGACGATCCCGACGATGAAAGCTTGGCTTGCGCATGCAACCGACTACCCGGGTTGGAACCGGGTCCGCCCACCGTTGACGGTGCTGCCAGCAGAAAGTGCAATCACCGGCAATGGTCGGCTCTTGGAGTTGCTCTCAGTCGAATAGTTGGCTGATGTCGTCGGGAATGATGATCGTCGACATGAATGGTTCGCCAATGGGGAGCAGGTTTCGTTTGGTGGTTTCGTTGATGAGGAGCGCTCCGGCCAGATACACCGAAACGGCTCCCGTGATGAGGCCCTCGAAGCCGGCCATCTGGAGAACGATTTCGCTACCCGTGAATTCAGAAATCGCGAACAAACCGAACCACACCGTCAAAATGGCGAACACGACCTGAATGGCGAATGCCCGACGACGGCTTGCCACGAAGAGAATGCCACCGATCAGCGTCCACACGGCCAGGTACCAGGCAATATATTGCCGATCGCGAACCAAGGAGTGATCGATCTCGTCGAGGATCCAGAGTGCAGCCATCGAGAACCAGAACATTCCTAACAGCGAGAATGCTGCGAATCCGAACGTGGAACGAGCGTGGTAGCCGAGTAGACCTGCGACCACCATCGATACGGCGGCAGCCACGGCCACTACCGATCCCAGCGTGCCGAACTCAAAGAAGCTTGCCTGAGACAAGCCGACCGTGATCAGGGCGATACCGAGGGCAAAATAACCCAACGGAGCCGGATTGGCGTGGAGGTCCTCCATGGTCGTCCTCTCTGTTGCATGCCTCGTAATTTGAGGCCATATTCAGGCTAGCGTCGCAGGCAGGCAAAAGCACCTGTCGCGGACAGTTCTTTCACGGCAATTTGGTGCGTTGCCGGCCGGTTCGACGGGCCTTCCCCGACGACGAGCACCCGTCTGGATGGTCCTAGTATGCCGGGTAAGTGCCCATTCTCAGCCTGCTTCCTCAACGCACCGATTATTCACTACGCCATTTCCGGAGCGATTTTCTGGCGGGACTGACCGTGGCGATCGTTGCGCTCCCACTGGCCCTTGGCTTTGGGGTCACTTCAGGAGCGGGAGCCGCGTCGGGGGTCATCACGGCGATCGTGGCGGGCATCGTGGCCGCCATCTTCGGCGGTTCGAATTTTCAGGTTTCAGGCCCTACCGGAGCTATGACCGTCGTTTTGCTTCCGGTGGTGGCGAGGTATGGGGTCGCCGCCCTTGGTCTGGTCGGAATCATGGCCGGGATGGTCCTGCTGGTCATGGCAGCCGCCAGAGTCGGTCGATATGTGCAGTACATTCCCTGGCCCGTGATCGCCGGATTCACGAACGGCATCGCGGTCATTATCTTCCTGCAGCAACTTCCCGGCGCGCTCGGCGTCGAGAAGGGCACCGGAAGTTCGGTGCTGATTGTGACGGGCCGCACCCTATCGAAATTTGTCGAATCACCGCAAGCGCCCGCCATCATCGTGGCCCTGGTCACCGTCGCCGTGATGTGGAGTTGGCTGCGGGTTCCACGGTTGAGGGTGGTCCCCGCCAGTCTCGTGGCGCTTTTGGTCGGGACTGCGGTTTCGCTCGTTCCCTACTTTGATAACGTCGAGCGCCTTTCCGGTGTTCCCCGCGGTCTTCCGATGCCCCAGCTTCCGTCAATCTCGATCGACCAGTTCACTGATCTCTTCCGGGCCGCCCTGGCAGTTGCCGTACTAGCGGCGCTCGAGAGTCTGTTGTCGGCCGTGGTGGCTGACGGTATGACGATTGAGGAGCGCCATGACCCTGACCGGGAACTATTCGGTCAGGGCCTGGCCAACATCGCCAGCAGCTTGTTTGGAGGAATGCCCGCCACGGGAGCATTGGCTCGGACCGCGGTGAACGTCAGGTCGGGGGCCCGCACCCGTCTGGCAGCGGTGCTCCACGGAGTGTTGATCATGGTGATTGTTCTGTTTCTGGCGCCGCTCGCATCATCCATACCTCTCGCCGTGCTGGCCGGGATCCTGATGGTGGTCGCCGTGCGAATGGCCGAATCCGAGGCAGTCAGGATCATTTTCCGTTCTACCAAATCGGACGCCTTCGTTCTGGTCTTGACGATGGTGGTCACCGTTGTGTTCGACCTCATCCTGGCGATCGAGGTAGGAATGGTGGCTGCCGGAATCCTCTTCATCATCAGGATGAGCAACCTGCTCAGCATCGACTCCGAACCGCTCGGAACCGAGCTCGGGGTTCGACACGATACGGAGACCGAGATCGCCGAAGAAGAACATCTCTTGCATGAGAGCGTCATTGCCTATCGCATCGACGGCCCGGTCTTTTTCGGAGCGGCCAATCGTTTCTTCGATCAGCTACTCAAGGTGGGGCCGTCGGCCAAAGTAGTGATCCTCAGGATGCGCACGGTGCCAGTTATGGATGCCACGGGCCTGGGTGCACTCGAAAGCCTTGTTGAAAGATTGGCAAACCGTCACATCCTGGTTTTCGTGTCGGGCCTGCAACCGCAGCCCCTGGACCTGCTTACTCGAACCGGGGTTCTCGACAAAATCAGTCGAGACCGTCACCACGTCTTTGCCACGACAGAAGAAGCGATTATTCACGCCAGGTCGCATGCCGGGTCTGATGACCACACATCGCCAACCCGCTAGGTGCGGGCTTCTTGAACCAGCCCGACCGGGAGGCTGATAGATTCAGGCCATGATTGACTTTCGAAGCGATACGGTCACGAAACCGACCGATGGGATGCGGGCGGCAATGGCAGCCGCCGAGGTTGGTGACGATGTGTTCGGCGACGACCCGACGATCAACGCTCTTGAAGCGAAGACGGCTTCATTACTCGGCAAAGAAGCGGCAGTGTTCGTGCCCAGTGGGACTCAGTCGAACCTGATTGCCCTGATGGCTCACTGCCAGCGTGGTGACGAATACATCGTTGGACAGTTGGCCCACACCTACAAGTACGAGGCTGGCGGTGGGGCGGTTCTTGGGTCCATCCAACCGCAGCCGATCGACTTCGAACCGGATGGCTCTTTGGATCTGACCCGGGTTGCCTCAGTCATAAAGCCTCACGATGACCACTTCGCCAACACGAGGCTCCTCTGCCTTGAAAACACCCACAACGGGAAGGTCGTGCCGCTCGATTACCTGAAGGCAGCCCGAATGTTCGTCGACGAGCGGGATCTGGCACTCCACCTCGATGGAGCGAGAATCTGGAATGCCGCGGTAGCCCTCGGCGTCGCTCCGTCGGTGATCGCGGAGCCTTTTGACAGCGTTTCGGTTTGCTTGTCAAAGGGCCTTGGGGCACCGGTCGGTTCTGTTCTGGTCGGCTCGATCGACCTGATCCGGGAGGCCCGACGCTGGCGCAAGATGCTCGGAGGAGGAATGCGCCAGGCAGGCATCATTGCCGCCGGTGGCATCTACGCCCTCGATCACAACATCGACCGCCTGGCCGATGACCACGCCAACGCCGAACTGCTAGCCAAGTTGCTTGGAAATGTACCAGGAGTGACGGTTAAGGGACAAGCAACAAACATGGTGTTCGTCGACTTCGGCGTCCTGGATTATGTGTCGTTCGCTGCGAGGCTCAAGGATCACGGCATCATTGCGCTCACCGGCCGCTCCTCCAGTCGGCTGGTGACCCATCTTGGTATCACGCAGGCCGACGTCGAACACCTCGCCGAGACCGTCACGCTCGTCGTGTCAGAACTATGAACGACGCGTATCCGGTCACCGGCGACGAAGGACCGATGCTGGTTTCCATTCTCAATAAACAACGCGAGGTCATGGTCTGGAAACTCGAAGACCTGACCGACGAAGAGCTCCGGCGACCCATGACCCCCAGCGGAACCAACCTCCTGGGGATCGTCAAGCATCTGGCCGCCGTCGAATATGGCTGGTTCTGCACGACGTTTGGGAGGGCCACCGAGCCGCTCCCGTTCGACGACGACGACGAAGACGCCGATCTGCGGGTCAACAACGACGAGACGACCGAAGACATTCTCGGGTTCTATCGACGCGCCTGCGACGCCTCGGATCTGGCCATGGCTGAGGTAGGCCTCGATGGTGAAGGGACCGCCTGGTTCGGTGACATGGTCTCGATGCGCTGGGTGATCCTCCACATGATCGAGGAAACCGCCCGCCACGCCGGGCATGCGGACATCCTCCGAGAACTCATCGATGGTTCCACGGGATATCGTCCACCGAGAGACTGAAGGATGGCCATGCCCGAGTGGCCGGCGGGCATCGGCGCTATCACACTATTTGTAAAAGATCTGGCGTCGACGAATCAACTTACGAGGCCGTCTTCGGTTTGAAGTCTTCTATGAGGACGATGACTCGGCTGCATCCGCCTTCGGGAACACCGTCATCAATTTTGCTGAAGGAGTCGGAAGCCGGAGACCTGATCGCCCGGCGCAGTCGCCGGACCACACGTTGGTTCATGCCGTGCAGCAACCATCGCCGTCGAAGATGTAGTAGCGATGTGCGCAGACTGATCAAACGCGGTGTCGTATTGCTCAATGGTCCGACGGATCGCCCCTGAGGGATCCGGACGGCCAGTTTCAGGGACCCGGAGACCACATTTGGGAGATCGCCCACTAGGTCGCATGCGGGTTGGTCGGACTATCGGTTCGGGTCCATCGAATTGTTGGATTCGGGTTCGGACCAAGCGTGAGTGACGACCTCGACCTCGCGAACGGCGGCTAGCGTTCCCGGCATGGAAATCCGCATCGGGGTTGATATCGGAGGCACGTTCACAGACGTAGCGCTGGAACGGGAAGCTGGACCTATCGCCGCCAAAACGCTGACCACCCACGACGCACCAGAGCGGGGGGCGATCACCGGCATCAAGGAGGTCCTCGAAACCGCCGGGTTGGCGGCCGCCGAGGTGACCCAGGTCATCTATGGAACGACTCTGGCAACCAACCTGCTCATCGAGAGGAAAGGTTCACCGACCGGCCTGCTGACGACTCGGGGATTCCGCGATTCGGTGGAAATGCGTAACGAGAATCGTTACGAGCAATACGACATCAACATTGACCTTCCGGATCCACTCGTACCCCGCAGGTTGCGCCGGCCAATCACCGAACGGATCGACGCCAGGGGCCGGGTACTGGCACCGTTGCACGCTCAGGACGTCGTAGATGCCGCCCTTCTCCTCGAAACCGCCGGAGTCCAGGCTGTAGCCGTGGGCTTCATGCACAGCTACGTGAACGCCGACCACGAGCAGCAGGCAGGCGAAATCCTCGCTCGCCACCTTCCCGATGTGGAGATAACCCTGTCGAGCGAAGTCTCACCCGAGATGCGCGAATACGAACGTCTTTCGACGGCTTGCGCCAACGCCTATGTCCAACCCCTCATGAGCCGGCATCTTGATGGCCTGGCAGCCGAGCTCCAGCGGATCGGGATTACCTGCCCTCTCCATCTGATGTTGTCCGGTGGGGGTATCACGACCATTGAAACTGCTCGCCGCTTCCCGGTTCGCCTTGTCGAGTCCGGCCCGGCCGGCGGGGCCATTTTTGCCGGGTCCATAGCCCGTGACCTGGGCTTCTCCGATGTTTTGTCTTACGACATGGGCGGTACCACCGCCAAGATTTGTCTGATTCAGGACGGCCATCCACAGACCTCCCGGAGCTTTGAAGTCGCCCGGATGTATCGTTTTATGCGGGGGAGTGGCCTCCCGTTGCGTATTCCGGTCATTGAAATGGTCGAAATCGGAGCCGGCGGCGGCTCCATAGCCCATCTTGATGCGATGGGCCGCATCTCCGTGGGTCCCGAGAGTGCCGGCTCAGATCCCGGACCGGCGGCTTATGGCCTGGGTGGTTTGGAACCGACCGTCACCGACGCCGACGTTGTGCTTGGCAAGATTGATCCTGCCAATTTCGCCGACGGGCGGATGCAGCTTGACGCCAGAGCAGCCTCAGAGGCGATTTCGCGCGTTATCGGCGACCCGCTGGGGCTCGATACCGGTTCGGCAGCTCTTGGCGTGGCAGAGATCGTGGACGAAAACATGTCGAATGCCGCCCGGGTGCACACCGTCGAGAGCGGGCAACGGGTCGAAACCAAGACGATGATCGCTTTTGGGGGAGCCGCTCCGCTCCACGCCGCCCGACTGGCCGAGAAGCTGTCGATTCGTCGTGTGGTCATCCCACCCGGGGCGGGAATCGGATCTGCCATCGGATTTCTTCGCGCTCCGGTGGCCTACGAAGTGACTCGCACGTATCACCAGCGTCTCAGCGCCCTCGATATCGACGGGGCCAACTCCTTGCTCGATGCAATGCGTCGCGAAGCGACGCCGATCGTAAAAGCCGGGGCGCCAGGTCAGCCACTTCATGAATCCCGACTCGCCTACATGCGCTACATCGGGCAGGGTCATGAAGTAGGAGTCGAACTACCGATCACGATCGACGCGGCGGTCATC
Organism: Acidimicrobiia bacterium; assembly: GCA_016650365.1. Lineage (NCBI taxonomy): Bacteria > Bacillati > Actinomycetota > Acidimicrobiia > Acidimicrobiia bacterium. The sequence goes on along the minus strand of JAENVV010000266.1, from coordinate 9,296 downwards.
GACGAGTCGTCGCCCGCCCAGTTCCTGTCCGCCTACGAGCAGGAGTACGAGCGACTGTACGGTCGGGCCATCCCGGGTGTCGACGTTGAAATCTTGAGCTGGGTGCTGACGGTGGCAAGCCCGGCCCCGGCGCACTCGACGCTCGAAGTGGTACTGGACTCGAAGAGAGTCCCCCGCCCGACCGGGTCCCGGGCCGTGATGGATGCCGACAGTGGGCAGCTCGTGCAAGCGGACCTCTACGCCAGATCGGACCTAGCCCCGGGTGATTCTGTGCCGGGTCCAGCCATCATCGTCGAGGCCAACACCGCCACGCTGGTCACCGGTTCGTTCCACGCCACGATCTCAGCGGGCGGTCACATCGTCATGGAGGCCGTCAATGAGTGATGCCCTTACCCGAATCCATAACAACGTCATGTGGAACCGGCTCATTGCCGTCGTCGAGGAAGAAGCTCAGGCGCTCATCCGGACGGCGTTCTCGACCTCGGTTAGGGAGGCTGGAGATCTGGCCGCCGCCGTCTTCGACCGTCAGGGAAGGATGCTCGCTCAGGCAATCACCGGTACGCCAGGTCACATCAACTCGGTTGCCGAATGCGTCAAACACTTTCTCTCCAAACATCCCATCGACACGATGGTTCCTGGTGACGTACTCATCACCAACGACCCCTGGCTGGCCTCAGGTCATCACAATGATGTGACGATCGTTACCCCGTTCTTTTTCGATGGTCGGGCCGTGGGACTGGTCGCCAACACGTGCCACGTGGTCGATATCGGCGGTCGAGGATTCACGCCGGACAGCCGTCAGATCTACGAGGAAGGCCTGGACATTCCGATTCTTCACCTGTATCGGGCCGGGGATCTCAATGAGACGCTCATTGAGATCATTCGGATGAATGTCCGCGAGGCCAACCAGGTCGTTGGCGATATCTTCGCGTTTGCCGGCGGGAACGAGGTCGGCGCCGAGCGAATGGTCGACATGATGGTCGAGTTCGGGATAGACGACCTGGGCGACCTCGCCGATTTCATCATCGACAGCTCACGAGCCGCGACCATCAAGAGGATCGCCGAACTACCCAACGGCACCTACCACAACAGCGTCACGATGGACGGCTACGAGCATCCGATCACTCTCCAAGCCGCGGTGACGGTCTCAGATGACTCCATTCTCGTTGACTACGCCGGTACGTCGAAGCCGAGCACCTACGGGATCAATGTCGTGCTCAATTACACGAAGGCCTACACCACGTACGGAATCAAATGTGCGGTCGCGCCCGATATTCCGAACAACGCCGGGTCGATGGAGCCTCTCCAGGTTATTGCTCCAGAGGATTGCATCCTCAATGTGCAGCGTCCTGCTCCGGTTGCGTTGCGCCACATTATTGGACATCTGCTCCCCGATACGGTCCTCGGGGCTCTGCATCCGGTACTTCCGGGCGGGACGCTTGCCGAGAGTTCGAGTGCTCTGGCCAATCTGCAGCTTCGGGGAGGCTCGTCGGTAGCCGGCGAGTATGAGGGCAAGATTGTCGAGTTCGAGATGATGCATTTCAACAACGGTGGTATGGGCGCTCGGCCTACCAAGGATGGACTGAGCGCGACGGGCTTCCCCAACGGCGTCCGTGGCGTCCCTGTCGAGGCAACCGAAGCGATTGCCCCGGTAGTCTTCCTTCGCAAAGAACTGCGACGCGACTCGGGCGGGCCAGGGAAATTCCGCGGTGGCCTTGGCCAGGATATCGAGGTCATGGGGATCGACGGAATGCCGTTCGACGTGCTTGCCCAATACGAAAAAGTGAACAATCCCGCTCTGGGACGCAATGGCGGCGGAGCGGGCCTCCCCACCCGGGTGGAGTTGGGGTCCGGAACGGTCTTGCGCGGCAAGGGCCAGCAGTCCATCCCCCCGGGCGACTCGTTCTATCTTGGCCTGCCAGGGGGAGGCGGCCACGGCGATCCATACGACCGCGATCCGTCGGCGGTGGCAGACGACGTGGCCGGCGATTACATCACTGTCGAATCGGCTCAAGAGACCTACGGAGTCGTCATCGTCGACGGAGCCGTCGACGAGACGGCTACGTCGCAACTACGAGCCTCCCACCGGAGCTGATCGGGCCCGGCGCGGCCCGAGCCGAGACGAATCCCCCGAACCCAGGGTTGAACCCGGGGTTCGTACGCCCGTATTCGGGCGCTGGGACCCGCAGAAACGCCGGCGGCGGGCACATCGGATCTCTGGCCAGGCTTGTAAGCTCTCTCGGCATGACCACTGAAGCTGACGACCAGCTCAGAGTCCGGCGTCTGCCGGATCGAGCTCGCTACGAACTCCAAGACGTCAAAGCGATTCTCGCCGAGGGCACGATTGCCCACGTCGGCACCATTCGTGACGGCCTCCCAATCGTGATCCCGATGTTCTATGCGGTCGATGGGAACGATCTTCTTCTCCACGGTGCACCGGCCGCCGGGGTGTTGCGACGGGCCGGGGAGCCAATCGAAATCTGCGCAACGATCACCATCGTCGATGGTCTGGTACTGGCACGGTCAGCCTTCCACCACTCGATGAATTACCGATCAGTGGTAGTGATTGGAGTCGCCGAACCGGTCGAAGACGCTGCAGCGAAGACGGCCGCCCTCGATCTCTTCGCTGACAAGATTGTCCCGGGGCGCCAGGCCGAACTGCGTCCGACGACCGAGAAAGAAATACGCGGCACTTCAGTGCTGCGACTGTCCCTTGATCGGTCCTCGGCCAAGGTGCGAACCGGTCCTCCGGTTGATGACGAGGAGGACTATGACTTCGACGTCTGGGCCGGAGTAATCCCGGTTGGGACCACCTTCGGCGAACCAGTACCTGATGAACGTCTTAAGGATGGCATTGAGCTTCCGATATCAATACAACGCCTCTTTGGCTCATCAGTATCCTTGGGTGCTGTTTACCCCAATAGCGCGGGGTCGAACGGTAGGGTGTTGCGATCGCAATAGAGGGATTTATGACGTCAGGCGACGACCTGCGGAAACGCCTTGAGGAAGCCGAGCGGGACAGTGTTCGCAAGTCCGAGATCCTCGCGCACACGTCACACGAGATCCGAACCCAACTGGCTGCTGTCATCGGCATGACCCAGCTCGTACGAGAAACCCGTCTTACGCCGGAACAGGCCGAATACATGGAGATCATCAGCGAAGCCGGAGACGGCTTGCTGACCCTGGTGAATGACCTGCTCGACATGTCGAAGCTCGAGGCGGGCCGCCTCACGATCGAGGAGATTCCGTACTCGGTCCGCGACACATTGTCTGACATTGTCGCTGGCTTCTCGTCTCAGCTCAACGAGCGCGACCTGTGGCTAACCCTCGACTTCGATGACAAACTCCCGGATCGTCTCATCGGCGACCCCGGACGCATCCGACAGGTGGTTGCGAACCTAATCAGCAACGCCACGAAATTCACCGAGAATGGCGGCATCACGGTGCGGGCTTCGCTCAACGGGGCCGGGCTTTTGGCCATAGAAGTGACGGACACCGGTTCGGGAATCCCGGTCGAGCGTCAGGCGGCAATCTTCGAATCGTTCACCCAGGCTGACGAATCGACCGCTCGAACCCACGGTGGATCAGGTCTTGGATTGACGATTTCAAAGAGACTGACCGAAATGATGGGCGGGGAATTGAACCTCACCAGCGAACCGGGAGTCGGCAGTACGTTCGTAGCGACTATCAAAATCGTTATCGACGACTCCAATCCGGTCCATCGGCAACCAGCTTCACGTTCAGATCTGGTCGGATTGCCGATCATGGTTGTTGGAGAACTGTCTGAAGCCAAACAGGAAGCCCTCGGGCGACTTGGCCTCCAGACGGAAGCCGTCGGCTCGGCTGACCCTGTGACCCGACTCGTCGAGGCCTACAACCAGGGAGAGCCATACGCTTTGGTCGTGATCTCAGCGCTGGACGATCCACTGGCTGTCGCCGAAGCGATGCGGGACCAGCCTGAATCACGGTCCACTCACATGCTGGTCCTGACTACTACCGGGACGCGGGGCGATGCCGCCATGTGTCGGGAGTTGCAGATCGCCGGATACCTGACAAGCCCGTACGCTCCCGAAGATGTCGCCAAGGCTGCCCGTGAGGTTCTGGCTGGCCCGGCGCCACTCGATCTAACCCTCCTCGTGACAAAACACTGGCTGCGTGAGAGACGGCGCAGACTCAATCTTCTCGTGGTTGATGCCAGCCCGACGATCCGTATGTCGGCCAATCGTATGCTCGAACGACGCGGTCATGTCGTGGTGACGTGTGGAACGAGTTCCGAGGCATTGGCTGCCGCGGCCGCCAGACGGTTTGATGCAGCAATCGTCGACCTTCAGCTGCCAGGTGCCAACGGTGCCGAGTCGATCCGCGAGTTGAAGGACGCTGCCGGGTACGAGCTTCCGATCGTGGCTTCGACGGTCTCCACCGACTCGTCTGCTCACACCGATGCGCTCCACGCCGGCTGCAGCTTCGTGCTTGCAAGACCCTTTGAGATCAACGATCTGGTGCGGGCGATCGAAGAGTCGGTCAAGGAGGAATAGCCCGGCCCTGCTGGTTTCGATTGATCAGACCGGCAACTTGCGGCTCTCCAGACACCCGTCACGAGCGGTCGGTTGCTCGGAAAACAATACGATTGCGCCAATCGCCTCCAACGACGTCGCGCGCTGTCGCAGGATCTCGGCAATCTCTGACGCGTTCTTCGAATTGCCTCGCCGAATCCCGCCTATCGTTCCAGAACATGGGCCTAGGGGTCGGGCCGTGGCAGCATCTGCATCTGAACTTCTGATCGTGTTTTTGGTGATGGGTGGTGTGTTGTTGCCCGTCATTCTGCTGGTGGCCTACTTGGTACATCTCACCCAGCGAGTCAAAGCGCTCGAAAACACCCTGGGGAGTTCACCGGCACCCCGGCCCGATACCGATTCGACCTCACCAACGTCATCCTGATCGGTCCGGGCGAGCTTCGAAGTCCCTTCTCATAGCTCGGGTTGCTCGATCGCTGCCGACTGGTCGGGCTCAAGTTCCTGCATCGCCTCAAGAACCGGTCGTGGTCGGCAATTACTAGCATCTGCTCTCTGCGACCTGACGGGCCTAGATGCAACGCATGCTGATTGACACCGACACTGCCTCCGACGATGCCGTTGCGCTCGTCATGGCGCTACGCGATTCTTCTGTCAAGGTGGAAGCGATCACGGTGGTGGCCGGCAATGTGCCACTCCACCAGGCGGTCCAGAACGCGTTGTTCACCGTCGGGCTTTGCGAATCGGAGCTTCCCGTGTACGCCGGCTTGGCCGCTCCAATGATGCGCGATCTTGAGTCGGCGGAGAACGTCCATGGGTCAGACGGTATGGGCGATATCGGGCTTGATCTGTCTGGTCGAGTTCCCGCACGGGGGCGGGCGGTCGATGTGATCGTCGAGACGTTCTTGGCCGATCCAGGCGCCATCGACCTGGTCACCATCGGACCGCTCACCAACGTGGCGGCAGCGCTTCTACGGGCCCCCGAGATGGCCGGAGCCGTCAAACACTGCTACATCATGGGGGGAACTGGCGCCGGGACGGGCAACGTGACGCCCCTCGGTGAGTTTAACTTCTGGTGCGATCCCGAAGCAGCCAAACTGGTGTTGCGCTCGGGGATGGCAATGACAATGATCGGCTGGGACATCTCGGTGGCTTCTGCCACCTTCGACCCGGCTCAGGCGGCCGAGCTCCGCTCGATCGGGACGCCATACGCCGAGTTCTGTGTCGACATTCAGGCGGTTCTCAACGACTTTGCTCTGACCGAGACCAAACTGCCCGGGTTCGACTTTCCCGATCCGATCGCCATGGCAGTCGCCATCGATCCTTCAATTGCAGAAACGGCGCATCGCTTCGTCGACGTCGAGATCGGTGACGGTCATGCCCGCGGCCACGACATCGTCGACTGGCTCGAAGTAACCGGCCACCCGGCCAACGTCGAGGTCGTAACCTACGTGGATCGCCAGGCTTTCGTCAATATGCTGGCCGAGCGGCTGTGCTAGGCGCCATCTATTAGGAAGTTGAGACAACCAGAGTGCTCTGGATGGATTCGACTGAAAGTCAGGGATGAATGCCGTCGAGAACCCGCGTGACGTAGTTGGCATCACAGAGGGCATCTTCCGGCTCTCCCTCCCAGGGATCGGCGCTCCATCCGCGTGACCAACCCCCGCTTGCGTGGATCTCGTAGTCCGCGTCTGGGAACCCGAACTCTTGCATGCACGTCTTCCACCCTTCAGCCGCTTGCTCGAATTCTTCCCGGGTGACCACCCCATCGGCCAGGATGGCATCCTGGAGAGCTTGACCGACAGGGTCGAGATCCTGGGGGTTCGGCTGGAATTGTATTGTCGTGTTCGGAGATGCCCATGTGGTGGCGGGCGCATCTGCAACCGGGTCAGACTCCGGGACCCTTGCCCACAAGCCTGCCAATGAGCCGTCGTCGGTGACAGTTGCCGCGTAGGAATCGATCATTCCAGAAGTGTTGAGCTCGCGATGCCAGGTGCGGCCGTCTGACGTCATCCACAACTCGCCGGTCCCGGTCGACGATCCGTTCGCACGCCGAGTCTCCCCGACGCCCCCCGAGACGGGGATCGTCCACGGTGCGAGCAAGAGGGAGTCAGACACCAGAGAGTTTCTCCCCACCAACCAACCCCATGAGACCTCGACTGCGTGGCCCGGCTCCTTCCCGAACGGCGGGACGACCTGAGACGTCCAGTCGATACCATCTGGTGATGTCCAAACCGCTAGCTCCGGGTCGGCGTCTACTCGATACACCTGCCCGAAGGCAATCCACTGGCTGCCGACGTATTCGATTAGCTGCAAGTCCATCTCAGACCCCACTCCAGACCCCTCAGGCGAAGAAGGAATCCTCGTCTCGATCCAGTTCGTCCCGTCAGCCGTCATGAACAGGGTCACAGGGGACGACTGGTCTGGCCGCTCATAGGATCTCCAAACAATTCCGCCTTCCGAACTCAGGAGACGTCCTGCCTGAGGATCGCCCGGGAACGTGTCGGTCACTTCTGCCCAGTCGATGCCATCGGCGGACCACCAGACGGTCGATCCCACGCCGAACACATCGTAGGCGGTAGCCATGAAGCCGCCTGGAGATCCGGCGATACTCTCGAAAGCATCATTGAGTGCGTCGGGGAAGACGACTTCGGACCACGCTATGCCGTCGGAAGAAGCTCGAGCGGCGGTCGTGGTGTTATCGGTGGCCAGCAAAAGCCATGTTGTGTTCGTGGCGACCACTTCACGAACTCCCATCCGGGTGTCGAACCGCAGGCCCTCAGTCGGCGCCCAACTGCGGGCGTCACCGGAAAATTCCACGACCGGGTCATTCGATGTGGCGCTGTATGTGATGCGAATGAGCCCGCCAGGACCTGCGACGACGAAGGCGGGTTCTGTCATTTCGATCCATTCGATGGAACTATCGTCTCCGCCAATGAACTCCAATGGGGCGCGGAACCAGCCGAGGAGCAGGCCACCGATCAGAACCACCACAAAAGTCGTCACCGCCACAGCCAGACCTCGAAAACGGCGACCGTCCGCGTTGTCGGTGGCGGCTGGGGGAGCCTGAACCCGGTCCAATAGCGCGATGGGACCGATCGGCATACCGCGATTCGCCATCATTTCGAACTTCTCTTCGTACTTCATCGGTGGTCCTCCTCTGAGAACACGTCCTTGAGCTTCTGGCGGGCCCGCGACGCGGTGACCCGGGCATTGCCAGCGGTGATTCCGACCGCCTCAGCCACCTCATCGAAGGGCATTCCTTCGACATCGTGGAGGTACAGCACGGCTCGCTCGGTCGGTCGCAGACCCATGAGATCCGACAGGTCAGACGGGTAGGCAACCGTACCAACCGGATCAACGGACCGTTTGAGCAGATCAATCGTCATCCGGCGGGTTCTGACCTTGCGCAGTTCTGACTTCACGTGGTTGACGATGGCCCGACGTAAGTAGGCGCCAGGATCGTCGACAACGTGTAACGGTCGCTTACCGAGCACGTTGACAAGGACGCCATGGAGCACGTCGTCCGGGTCGAAGTCCCATGGAGCTACCACAGCCGCGAACCGGGGTAGGTCTGGATACATGGAGCTGATGATCTCACTGTCTGAACGGCGTTCGATGGCGAGCACATCCCTTTCCATACCCAGTAGACGCCCGAGTCGGTCAATCTGCAACACCGACCTGTCGCACCGTGGTGCGTGCGGGGTAGAGACCCAGCCTGGGGGTCGCATGACCCACCCGCACCTAACCCGGAAGGACGATACCGTCGCGAGTCGGGGTAGGCGCGGACAGGGGCCTAAATCGCCACCTGGATGCCGACCTCGACAACACGATCGTGGGGGAGGTTGAAGAAGGTGGCGGCGCTCGACGAGTTGCGATACATCACCGAGAACAAACGTTCACGCCAGATCGCCATGCCAGGAAGGTCGGTGGCGAGGATGGTTTCCTTTCCAAGGAAATAGGTTGCCCGTTGCTCACTGAAGCCGAACCCCGACGAAACGATGTTCTTCAAATCGAACGGTATATCTGGCTGCTCCATGAACCCGTACAGCAACTCGACCTGATAGAAGCCTTCTCCAAGGTCGTGGACAGTCGACCGGCGGGCCTGCTGCACGCGTGGGTGTCTGCTGATTTGGATGCTCACGAGAACGATCTTCTCGTGCAGAACCTCGTGATGGCGGAGGTTGGTGATTAACGATGGGGGAGTGGATCCCGATTGAGAATGCAAGTAGACGCCCGTGCCCGATGCGCGTTGCTGATCGCTTTGGACGATTGACTGAATGAATCGCTCCGCTGGAAACTCAGCATTTCTGAGCCGGGCAGTCATAAGCTCGCGGCCGCGTTTCCATGTGGCCATGATCACGAAGCCGACCACACCGATAACCAGTGGGAACCAGCCGCCGGCCGGGACCTTCGTGATGTTGGCACCGAAGAAGGTCAGGTCAACCACGAGAAAGGTGGCGATCGCGAGCGTGACCAATGGAGTAGTCCAATTCCAACGTTCTTTCATCACGACCGCGACGAGAATCGCGGTTATGACCATATCGGTCGCCACACCAACCCCGTAGGCAGCTGCCAGGGCGCTTGACGTTTGGAAGGTCACAACGAGGCCAACTGCGGCGATCATGAGAACCCAGTTGATCGTCGGGACGTAGATCTGACCTTGATGATGCGGGGAGGTGTGGTCAATCCGCTGGCGGGGCAGATAGCCGAGCTGAATGGCCTGTGATGTCAACGAATAGACGCCAGAAATCAGAGCCTGGGAAGCGATAACCGTCGCCAGGG
>JAENVV010000265.1 GCA_016650365.1 Acidimicrobiia bacterium | reverse complement strand
GTCGGGCTGGCGGGATTTGAACCCGCGACCTCTTGTCCCCCAGACAAGCGCGCTACCAAGCTGCGCCACAGCCCGTTTCCGTCAGACTAGCGGGGCGGACCTGGCCCCGATCCGAACGAACCGTGGTGACCTCGGTTGCAGAATCCGGGCGGAAACCTGTAATCTGCATCTGCTCACGCATAGCGTGTGTGCGTACCTTCCCCATTCGGGCTGGCGAGCGGCTGTGGGCTGCTCGCCGAACCGCGTGAGAGAGGCAGGCGTTTTCTGCTCTGGCAGAACGCGTGCGCAAGATTGACCGAAATATTGGAGGACATGACGGTGAGAGCCTCATCGAAGTTTCCATGGCGGTTCGTAGCACTCCTGGCAGTATTTGCCATGATTGCCGCGGCCTGCGGTGGCACAACGAGTGACACAACGGCAGCGCCTGGCGATGACGTTACAGACACGACAACTGGAACAGATACAACTGACACGACCATGACGGACGATACGACTCCGCCATCGGCCGAAGGGTTCGAGTACAAGATCGCGGTGATTGAAGACTTCACCACGGACAACTACTGGACCTACCTTGACACTGACAACTCGGTGTACAACGGATACTTGCTCGGTGGACAGGCTGCTGCCGTCTACACCCAGGTGGCTCCCAGCTTCACGCTGGCGCCAGCCATGGCTGTTGACGCAGTGCCGCCGATCGGCGCAGCTGATGGTGACAACTGGGTCATCTCGGTTTCGTTGCGTGAAGGTTTGACATGGTCCGATGGCGAAGCCATCGACGCCAATGACGTCGCTTTCACCTTCAACACCGTTAAAGACCTTGGCCTTGGTGGTAACTGGCTGGGTTCGATTCCTCTGGCAACAGATGATGATCCGGCAACCGCTGACGTCGACGAGTCGGCTGTTGGCCTGCTTTCGGTTGAAGCCACCGATGACTACACGGTCGTCTACACCTTCAATGGTGCTCCTGGCCTGCCGCTCTGGCAGTACGGTGCCGCTCAGTTCCCGGTCATGCCAGAGCACTTCTGGGGTCCGATCGTCGCCTCTTCGGCTGACGCAGAGACCTTTGAAGCCTCCTCCGGTGCCGGCGCTCCCTCCGCTGGTGGGTTCACCTTCACGAGCCGTGAAGAAGGGGCCTTTGCTCGTTTGAGCGCAGCCCCGTATTACGACACCGGTGCGAAAACCGTGGTCTACGAGAACGGTGCTGTCGAGTACACCAGCCCGGCTGGGGTAACCGAGTCGTACGGTGGCACGCCCGAAGGAGAAGTTATCTCCGAGGATGTTGTCGGTCCGTATGCGAGCGAAGTTGTGTTCACCGTGACCGGTGGACAGGACCAGGCCGTGTTGGCGCTTACCGAAGGCGAAGTTGACTTCTGGTTGACACCCCTCGGTGTACAGCGCGGGTTCCTGGATCGCATTCTTGCCGAGTCTGACCTTGAGGTCATCACGAACCCGAACTCGGGCTTCCGTTACCTCTCGTTCAATACTCGCAACTTCCCGATGTCTGACACCGGTTTCCGTCAGGCAATTGCTTGCATGATCGACAAGGAGTTCATGGCGAACAACGTCCTTCAGGGCGTCGCCATTTCCCTTGACACGACCGTGCCTCCTGCCAACTCTTACTGGCATAACGCCGACATTAAGGCGATTTGTGCCGGACTGAGCCAGGAAGAGCGCGTCGCCCAGGCCGTCCAGATCCTCAAGGATGCTGGTTGGACGTGGGACGTCGAGCCTGCATGGGATGCCGACAACTTGGACGTCATCCCGAAGGGTGAAGGCCTCAAGCTAAACGGCGAAGCCATTGGCGATCTGACCGTGTTGGCTCCTGGACCTGGGTACGACCCGCTCCGTGCGACCTACTCGCTGTTCATTGAAGACTGGGCTCAGGACCTCGGTATTCCGTTGTCCGCCGAGCCGACTGGCTTCAACGTCATCGTCGAGAAGACGTTCGGTCCTACCGACTGGGATATGTATATCCTCGGTTGGGGTACCGGCGTCTTCCCGGACTATGTCGTCGACTTCTTCGAGTCGTCACAGGATTCGGCTGAAGGTGGCTTCAACACGCCAGGCTTCAAGAATGCCGAATTCGACGCTCTGGCAGCCGAGTTCAAGCAAGCTACCGAACTGGCCGATGCTCAGCAACTGATCTTCCAGATGGAAGAAATCATCGCGACAGAAGTGCCATACGTGGTGCTCTTCACGACTCCAGTTCTTGAGGCCTATCGCAACAACCTCTCCTTCCCGTTCACAGCGGGTCTGGGTGGTATCCAGCAATGGAACGGTTCGCAAGCCTCAGTCCGGTCTTCGCAGTAACACACTGCTTAGGTAACGATTGAGAAACCGGGGAGGGCCTAGGCCCTCCCCGGTTTCTGTTAAGGCGTGATGCCAATGACCGTATTCGCGTGTACGTCGCAGCGTGATAGGTGAGCGGGTATCATGCCAACGCCTTTACGAAAGGATCTCCGTTGGGCCGATACGTGATCAAGCGATTCGTGCAAATGGTTGTGCTGTTCCTGGTCTTCTTTGCCTTGTCGTGGATCGCCCTTCAGGCGATCCCTGGGAACAGCATTGAGCAGCAGCTTCGCTTGAATCCCAACTTGCCGCCGGAGGCCATCACGCAGGCGTTGGCCCGTCGTGGCCTCGACAAACCTCCTCTTGAGCAGTTTTGGATTTATACAAAAAACTTCTTCACCGGTGATCTTGGCGTTAGCTGGTCGCGCTACCCGCAGCCGGTGAGCAAGCTTATCGCCGAGAGATTACCGCGGACGGTGATGCTGTTCTCGGTCGCATTGTTGTTTCAGTATCTGATCGGTTTCCAGGCAGGCAAGTATCTCGCCTGGCGTCGGAACAAGCGAGGTGAGATAGCGATCACCATTGCCGGAGTCTCCCTGTTCACGGTCTTCTATCCGTGGTTCGGCCTCATGATGATCCTCCTGTTTGCGGTCAAGCTCGGATGGGTTCCGACCAACGGCTTCATCGTCGAGGCGACCTGGCGGGATGCTCCGGTTTCGGCCAATCACGTAATGGTCGTCATGTTCTTCTCGTTGCTGGCGGTGACCGCCTTCATCGGACTCACCTCCTGGGCTTCGAGTCGCCTTGACCGGCCGAATCAACGTCGGTTGGTCAAGATCGGGGCCTGGGTGGTTGGCCTCGGCGGGTTCTGGTTGTTCTGGGCGACCAACAAGTACCTGGTGTACGCCAAAGATGTGGCGATTCATCTCGTCCTGCCGGTAAGTGTCCTCACCATGGTCGGGTTTGCCGGTGTCATGCTCATTACCCGCACCTCGATGTTGGAAACCATGAAGGAAGACTTTGTCACCACGGCGAGAGCCAAAGGCTTGAGTGAGGCGATGGTCCGTGACCGGCACGCCGCCCGCACCGCTCTCCTGCCGGTCTCGACCTCGCTCGTCCTGGCGGTCGCTACGGTCATCGACGGGGGGATCATCACCGAGTCGGTTTTCGGTTGGCCAGGCATGGGTCAGCTACTTTTGGCGTCTGTGGTTTCCGAAGACATACCGGTTGCGCTGGCCGCTTTCTCCTTCACGGGCATCCTGGCCCTGCTGGGCCACTTTGCAGCCGACATCCTGTACGGGGTGCTTGATCCCCGTATCCGAGTCACGAGTCAGGGGTAATCCGGATGGATACGAAACAGGTACCTGAGTCTCTTCAAAGGATCGAAGTCCAGATCCCTGACCGCCCGCTGTGGCGGATCAGGGCAGGCCTTATGTGGGAGAGCTTCAAATCAAACTGGAAGCTCTTCAAGCGAAACGGGGTCGGCCTCGTCGGCCTCGTGATCATTATCTTGTTTGCGATCCTTGGTCTTGCCCAGCCAATCCTGTTCGCCACCGGCGTGTGGGATGCCAAAGTCTATGACGTTCGTACCGGCAACGACACGCGGGTACGGATCGCCGAGCTGACGGTGGTCGCCAATGTCGACGAAGTGGTCGATCCCACCTCACAGATCGATCGGCGCCGTTTGATTGCTGAGGGCCAAAACGTACAGGTTGGTGACGTAATCCAGCGGGAACTCACACACCCCTGGCCACCCGATCGCAATCACCTGCTCGGTACGGACCCGAATGGCTCTGACATCTTGTCGCAGCTGATGTACGGTGCCAGGGCGGCGTTCGGGCTGGGATTGCTGGCAGCCTTTGTAACGGTGTTCATCGCCACCACGGTCGGATCGGTATCCGCCTATTTTGGCGGGTGGGTGGATTCCTTCTTCATGCGCTTTGCCGATCTGCTGCTCATGCTGCCGATTTTGGCGGTTTTGATCGTCGCAAGCAGCTTCGGCCGGTTCAAGCTCTGGCATCTCGCCATATTCCTTGGCCTATTGGGTGGGTTTGGAGGCACGGCCATCGTGCTCAAATCCCAGGCACTATCTGTCAAGGTGAAACCCTTCATTGATGCGGCCAGGGTGGCCGGTGGTAACAACTGGCGGATCGTGACAGCTCACTTGATCCCCAACGTGATGCCGCTGTCGTTTCTGTATGTGATGTTTTCCGTGACCGGAGCCATCTCTTCAGAGGCGGTCCTGTCGTTTCTCGGACTTCTCAACATCCAGATGAGTTGGGGGCTCATGATCAATAAGACCCAGTCGGCCGGATACTTGCTCAACCCGGCAACGTGGTGGCTCATAGTTCCTGCTGGACTGGCGGTCACCTTGCTGGCGGGAGCGTTCTATCTCGCCGGTCGGGGTATGGATGAAATCATCAATCCGCGCCTGCGGAATCGCTAGGAAGGGTTGACGTGACCGTATCCAAAGAAGTACCGAGCGACGCCCCGATCCTTGACGTGCGTAATGTCGTCATGCACTACCGCACCGAAAAGGGTGATGTTTCCGCGATCGAGAACGTTTCGTTCTCACTCAAATCAGGAGAATCGTTCGGGCTGGTTGGCGAGTCTGGATGCGGGAAGACGTCAATGGCCATGGCACTCTTGCAACTGCAGGCCGAGAACGCCACCTTCAAAGGAGGCGAGATCGTTCTCAATGGCGAGGATATGTTGAAGATGACTCCGGCCGAGGTCAGATCGCACCGTTGGTCTGACATTTCGATGGTGTTCCAAGGTGCGATGAACGCCTGGAACCCGGTGCACCGCGTGGGTGCACAGATCAAAGAAGCGATGGATCTGCATATCCGGCCCCAGCTTTCGCACACCGAGAGTCGGGAGCGAATTGCGTCTCTGTTCGAAATGGTCGGTCTTGATCCCCAGATGATGGACCGCTATCCGCACGAGTTCTCCGGGGGGATGCGCCAGCGAGCCATTATCGCCATGGCGCTCTCCTGTGATCCGCAGATCATCATTGCCGACGAACCGACCACCGCGCTTGACGTTATCGTCCAGGACCAGATTCTTACCGAGCTAAAGAAGATTCAGCACGATCTCGGGATGAGCATCATCTATATCTCGCATGACATTGCCGTCATTGCGGAGGTCACCGACCGGATGGGCGTCATGTACGCCGGCAAGATGGTTGAGACCGGTCCGACCATCGATGTATTCCACAATCCCAAGCATCCGTACGCATTCTTGTTGCTGTCTTCAACCCCTTCCATCACCGGGCCTCGTCGCAAGCTTGCTCCTCTCGAAGGCGAGCCGCCGAATCTGCTCGATCCTCCGCCGGGATGCAGGTTTCATCCGCGCTGTCCGTTCGTGACTGACCAGTGCCGCACCGAGGAGCCGCCGCTCGCTGAGATTGGCGGAGGGCACCGGGTGGCCTGTTGGAACTGGGAATCCGTACCACCGTTGAGTGAAGGGCTGCGAAAATGACCGACGTGCAAGCACCAGCTTCGACCCGGCCGCTCGTCAAGGTCGAGGGTCTCCAGAAGCTGTTCCCGATCGGCTCGAGCCGTTTTCGTGCACCGGAGGCTTATGTCCATGCGGTTGACGGCATCAACTTTGAGATCGCCCCGGGGGAGTCCCTCGGGTTGGTCGGGGAGTCAGGCTGCGGCAAGTCGACGACCGGCCGCATGTTGGTCCGGCTTATGGAACCCACTGCCGGCTCGATCTTGCTGCAAGACGGCGACGAGATGCTCGACATCGCAGCCATCGACAAGCGTGACATGTTGCGTTTCCGGCGACGGGTTCAGATGATATTCCAGGACCCCTTCGAGTCGCTGAACCCCCGCCGAACCGTGTACGACACCGTAGCTGAGCCACTGACTGTCCAACGGGTTGGGAGCGTTCTGGAACGTGAGGTGCGGGTTGCCAAGCTGCTCGACCTCGTGGGACTGTCCCCAGCCGACACGTTTATGTTCAGGTACCCGCACGAGCTTTCCGGTGGGCAACGCCAGCGGGTCGCCATTGCTCGAGCGTTGGTACTTGACCCGTCGTTCGTCGTGGCGGATGAACCAACATCGATGCTTGACGTTTCGATCCGGATCTCCATCATGGACCTTATGCTGTCCCTCGCTGAAGAGTTCGGTGTGTCCTATCTGTACATCACCCATGACCTGGCGGTGGCCCGATACATGTGTGATCGAATCGCGGTGATGTATCTCGGCAAGATCGTCGAGATCACCGACACCGAAGAGCTGTTGTCGAATCCCTTACACCCGTACACGAAAGCGTTGCTGTCGGCAGTGCCGGTGCCAGATCCCGCCTATAAGCGACCCGACGTTCTCATCAAGGGTGGAATTGCCAAGGCGATCAATCCACCGCCGGTTTGTCGTTTTGTCGACCGCTGCCCGATGGCAACGGATTTCTGTCGCACTCACGACCACCCTGATCTTGAGGACAAGGGAAACCGTCATTTTGTGGCATGCCACCTTGTGGAGTCGTCTGCTGGCTGATCGGCGGGGGGGCGAGGACCGGGTCCTGACATTCCCCAACGTAATCTCCTTTGCCCGCATTCTGGCGGTGCCCTATTTTGTGTGGTTGTTGCTGGGCGCCGACGAACTGATCGCGGCCGGGTTTCTGCTTCTGGCAATCGGCAGCACCGACTGGCTGGACGGTTATCTCGCCAGACGGTTGGGCCAGGTTTCGAAGCTCGGCAAAATGCTCGACCCGATCGCCGACCGACTGGCGATCGTCGCCGCGGTGGTCGCCGGGTGGATCGCCGGTATTCTCCCCGGCTGGTTCGTCGGTGGTCTCCTGGTGAGGGAGAGCATCGTGGCCGTACTTGCCGTCTGGTTGTTGCTGGTTCACCATGACACGATCGATGTTCGGTGGATCGGGAAACTTGCCACGTTCCTGTTGTACGGCTCCATTCCTGCGTACTATGTGGCCGAGGCCGGGTTTCTCGACCAGGTCTTGCAGCCGCTGGCCGGCCTGGCAGGCATCGTCGGGTTAGGTCTTTACTGGGCCGTGGCAGTTTTGTACGGCGCAGATGTGCGCCTCGCTGCCAGAAAATCGTTAAGCTCCCAAGCAACCGAAGAGAAGGACCGCCATGAACATTCCTGAAGATCGTCTGTATACCGCGGCGCACGAGTGGATCGTGCGTGGCGATGATGGTGTACTGACCGTCGGAATCAGTGATTTTGCTCAGGACGCGTTGGGCGACATCGTATATGTTGATCTACCTGACCTTGGTGCGGACGTGACGGCCGGCGAGACCCTCGCCGAGGTCGAATCCACGAAGTCGGTCGGTGAGGTGTACTCACCGGTATCGGGCAAAGTAGTCGCCGTCAACACATCGCTCGACGATCAACCCGAACTCGTGAACAGCGATCCATACGGAGCCGGTTGGATCGTTAAGCTGACTCCTTCCGACGGCGCCGATCTTTCGGTACTCATCGACAGTCAAGCCTACGGCGCTCTGGTAGCGGAGTTATAGATAGCTACCATGAGTCGTATGACGTGTCCCACCTGCCATAACGAGTTGCCCGAGGAATCCTCGGAATGCCCGACGTGCGCCGTCGAGGGAGACGTTGAACCAACCGTCATTTTTGTCCCGGTCACGCCGGGCCAACATCCGGCTCTGTCGGCTGAGGAAGCGGCCCATGTCGATGGCGTACCGGGATATGCGCTCGTCGTTGAACGGGGTCCGCGAGCCGGGTTGACCTATATCCTCAACCAGGGCACGACCACGGTTGGTCGACACCCAAATAGCGACATCTTTCTGGACGACATCACGGTAAGTCGCCATCATTGTCGTTTTATGCTTTCGGAAACTGGACTCATCGTTGAAGACTCTGGTTCCACGAACGGAACCTATGTGCGTGATGTGGGCGTCGAACGTGCTCCGCTCCAGGCGGGGGATGAAGTCATTGTCGGGAAGTTCCATCTGATAGTGGCGCTTGGTGATGCCTGACGCCGGACCGCTATCCATTGGCGAAGTAATCAACCTCCTCAAGGATGATTTCCCGGAGATCTCGGTCTCGAAAGTACGGTTTCTTGAGAATCAGGGGCTGATCGCGCCGACGCGGTCCGCCTCCGGGTACCGCCAGTTCTTTGAGGAAGACCTGGAGCGACTCGGCTTTATCCTCGAGCAGCAGCGAGACCACTTCCTCCCCCTCAAGGTCATCAAATCCCGGTTGGCGGACTGGGAGCACGGGATCACGTCCTGGGACGACGATGAAACCCCGACCGCTGAGTTCTTCAGCGAGGACGAACCGGTGACGGAGGATGAACTCGTAAGAAGATCCGGCCTCTCGAGTGCCGAAGTCGCCGAACTCGAGGGCCACGGCGTTCTGCGACGAACCAAAGGCGGCCTCTTCGGTCCAGATGCTCTGGCGGTGGCGAGACAATCTCGTCTGCTACTGGATCTTGGGTTGGAGTCCCGTCACATACGGACACTGCGGTTGACGGCGGATCGCCAGGCGGACCTGGTGCAACAACTCATCGCTCCGCTCATGCGCACGGCCAGTCCTGAAGCTCACCAGAACGTCGCCGACCGAATGGCGATCCTCGCCAGGGCGTTCGCGACGACGACAATGCATCTTCTGCGCGAGGAACTTGCCACCATCCTTGACCGATGAGTCGGTTGCTTGCCATAGCCGTGGTGCTGGTCTCAGTACTTTTCGCCCCGATCGTCGGAGCGGCGACCGTCGCGCAGATCCCCATTCCCCTCGAAGGATTACCGGTCCCTCAGCCACCCTCGATCTCGGCGGCCACCTGGCTGGTCTACGACGACACGTTCGATCAAATGCTCGCCTCAAAAGACCCCGATGCGCAGCGACCTATGGCGTCGACCACCAAGATGATGACGGCGATTGTGGTGTTTGAGAACGCCGACCTGGCCGATCGGGTCGTGATCTCTGCGCACGCGGCCGGGGCGGGGGAGTCGGAAATCGGATTGTATGCCGGGGAATCGATGACGGTGGGCGACCTCCTGTATGCGTTGTTGTTGCAGTCGGCCAATGACGCGGCTGTGGCGCTCGCAGAGCACGTCGGCGGGTCCGAAGCCGGTTTCGTCCGGATGATGAATGATACGGCAGCTGAGATGGGGCTCGAGAATACCCATTTTGTCAACCCTCATGGTCTTGATTCACCCGGGCACTATTCGTCGGCCCGCGACTTGTTATCGATCGCCCGCTACGGGATGGAGATCCCCGAGTTTGCAACGATGGTGAAAACCACCTCATATGACATGCCCGCCGCGCCGGATGGAACGGCCCGGACCGCCCGCTTGTCGAATGAGCTCGTTCGTACCTATGAGGGGGCGTTCGGCGTCAAAACGGGCTACACCAATGACGCCTGCCTTGCTCTGGTGGCCGGGGCCGATCGCGACGGCCGACGCATCTATGCGGTTGTGATGGGTTCTGAGGACCACTTTGCAGACAGCGCGCAGTTACTCAACTTCGGGTTTGATGCCTTTACGGTGCTATCCGTGTTCGATGTCGCCCAGCAGCTCGGGATTGTGCGGACCGGTGGTGACGTCGAGCCGGCGCTGGCCGAGGACCCGGTCGAGGTGTTCGTGCCTGCTGACAATCGAATCGTCGCCGAACCTCGCTCGGCCGAGGGTGGGGTGGTGGTGGTTGCGACGGTGAACGACGAGGTGGTCGGAACGACCGGCGTACGAACCGAGGATCTGCACGCGCTCCCCGGGTTGCGCGATTCGGTTGCCTGGGCAAGCCGATATTGGAACTGGCTGTGGGGGCTCGACGAATGACCGGATCCGACACTGTTGCCGAGATCGTCTCTCAAGAGACACTTCGTTCCCGTATTGAGGAGCTGGGAGCCCAATTGGCGGCCGATTATGTCGGGAAGGTTCCGGTGCTGGTCGGCATTCTCAACGGATCGATCCCGTTTCTGGCCGATTTGTCCCGGGCCTGTCCCATTGAGCTTGAGGTCGATTTTCTCGGGTTGACCAGGTTTGGCGAGGGCGGTCGGGTCGACATCGCGTTCGATTGCGCCAGTGATCTGACCGACCGACATGTGGTGCTCGTCGAGGACATCGTTGACACGGGCCTTACCCTCAGCAGCTTGCGAGGGATGATCGAGATTCGGAGGCCGGCGTCGCTCGAAACCGTGACGCTCATCGACAAGAGTGCCCGTCGGCTGGTTGACGTTCCGCTGGAGTATCGGGGCTTCGAGGTCGGCGACGAATTCCTCATCGGGTACGGGATGGATTGGGAGAATAGCTACCGGAATCTGCCCAGCTTATGGTCGGTGATGGACTTCGGAGCCTTCGTGTTGGACCCTGGTTGCCTCGGCAGGGCAGCCTTGGCCGGAAGACAGTGATAATCTTGACTCATGAGCGAGCGAGTTCCAGTCGATCTTGTAGGGGTACGGATTCAGCTTCCGTCTAATCAACCGATCGTTCTGCTGAGGGAGCGTTCCGGCACGCGGTACCTACCGATCTGGATTGGGGCCGTCGAGGCTACCGCGATCGCCTATGCGCTCGAAGGTGTTGAATCGCCACGACCGACCACCCATGATCTGCTGAAGATGGTGACGGAAGCCCTCGGATCCCAGGTCGAACGTGTCGTGGTCACCAGCCTTCGCGACAGCGTTTTCTATGCGGACCTTGATCTCGTTCGAGGTCCCGATCACGTTACGTTGTCGGTTCGACCCTCAGATGCTCTCGCCCTGGCTGCTCGAACGGGCTCGCCCATTTTCGCGACGGTCGAAGTGCTCGATGATGCGGGCATTGAGCTCGAAGGGGAGGATGAGGAGCTCACGGAAGACGAAATCGATCGCTTCAGAGAGTTTCTCGACGACATCGATCCGGGTGATTTCGAAGTTCCCACGTCGTGAGACAACGGTTCCGGAGGGCGGCGACCTTCGTGTTCGCCGTCACCGTCATTGGGACGGTCGGCTACCACCTCATCGAAGGAGCCGCGTGGTTCGATTCGTTTTACATGACGGTCGTGACCATCACGACGGTGGGCTTTCTCGAAGTGTTTCCTCTCTCGATGCTCGGGAGGCTGTGGACGGTTGTCCTCATCGTGCTGGGTTTGGGTTCGGTGTTTTACACTGCGAGTGTGGGGCTGGAGCTGATCGTACAGTCAACCTCGATCTCAGGTAGGAGACGCCGATTGCAACGTGACATCGACAGATTATCGAATCACCACATTCTGTGTGGGTTCGGCCGGGTTGGTGAATCCATCTGGCATGACCTGGTGCTTGGCGGTGAGGACGTTGTCGTAGTGGAGAACAACGAGGATCGATTTGCCCTCGCCGAATCGCTCGGGGCTCTCGTAATCCTCGGTGATGCCACCACCAACACGGTTCTTGATCAGGCAGGCATCGAGCGGGCGGCCTCGGTACTGGCGAGCGTCCGCAACGATGCAGACAATCTGGTAATCGCTCTATCGGCTAAAGCGATTCGGCCCGGCGTTCACGTTATTGCCCGAGCCAATGAGGCAGAGTCTGAGGAGAAACTGCAACTGGCCGGCGCCGACCGGGTGGTGGCCCCGAACCGGGTGGGCGCTCGACGCATGGCCGTCATGGCGATGCAGCGTGGTTTCGGTGATGTCATTGAGTTTGTGATGCAGGGGAGTCGCCACTTCGAGCTGCGGGTTGAACGAATTCCGGTGGCGGGCGTTCTGGTCGGCCAGACGTTGAAGACCGCCGCCATCCGTGAACAATTCGGGGCCATGGTGGTCGGCCT
>JAENVV010000264.1 GCA_016650365.1 Acidimicrobiia bacterium | reverse complement strand
TGCGCCATCCTGCGGTCTTCCCGGTAGACAGCCAGAAGCCCGATTCATACCGGTTGGAGGCTGATGCACCCCGGGTTGGCACGGCCTCGACGAGGGTGGGGGTCCTCTCGAAGGCAATGGCCTTCCAGAATCGCTAGGCCGCGACAACTCCGCAGATCCAGCACTCCAAAGCCTCGATACCGGCCACGTCGAGCACTAACGCGGCGTGATCGTAGGTCCCGTTACAGACCGGGCAGGAAGGTGCTGGGCCGTCAAAGTCGACCTCGACGCCTATCTCCAATTCGGCTAGTAGTTCGGTAAATTCCATACGTGTAATTCTAAAGGCATTCTGGGACAAAAACGTCACTTCGGACGTAGATCCGGGGCGGCTTCGAAATGGCCTGCTCCGACATGCCAACGATCGTTGGCGAAGGCGATTGCCTCACAGACCATTGGAGCAACCGATGAACCGACCGGCAGCGAACCGGGATCGGGGGTAAACCAGAGCATGCTATTGGCTATCCCAGACCCGGTCGCGATCGTGGCGGTACCAGGCTGATCTTCGATCCATCTTCCTGACTCCCACCGGACTCGGGATCGATGATCGACATCCAGTAGATGGCCCAAAGGGATGGTGCTTCGGCCCCGGCGTGTCTTGTCGCTGGCCAGGACCATCTTCTGTTCGAGAGCGTCCCAGTCGATATCCAGTAGGTGTCCAGCAGCAAGTGCCCGATTAACCAGTCCGGCAGGCAGGTCCTCAATCGCGCTTGCTTGCATGGCGAAGCCTCCGGATAGGCGCGGATTGAGCTCGGTCGGTCGGAAGCCGGCGGCCGTCATCACACCATCGATCGAGAACGCCCCTCGATAACCCACCGAGCGCCTCAGATACTCGCCAACTCGCGAAGCGATCTTCTTCATGCTGGTCCGGTCTTCCTCTCGTGGGTCCCAGGCGGTCGCCATCCCGGCATATTGGAAGACAGGATTTCCCTGTCTACGCAAGACGACCATCTCCACCGGCCGGAACGTCAGGGTCCGGTGGGGCACCACCAGCCCGTGGATCGAGCAGGGGATACCGTCGAGGAATGGCATGACCCGTACCCGATCCGACCGATGCTCAAAGTAGTCAAGTACCGCCGGCACGTCGCCAGGAGTTCTTGCCCACCGAACGTACTCACCACCACCGTGCCAGCCTTCTTTGTTGTCTCCGGTGACGACCATGCCTCGCCCCGAATCGAGCGACTCGAAGGCATCAAGTAATCCCGCCATGCTGACCGAGCTGTGCCGATATATTGCGTGTGGTGTGTCGGTTTCTTGCCAGATCCGGTCAGCGACGAGCTTGTCTTCAAGGGCAAGCCAATCGGCTGGCCGTGCTCCGAAGACGGGTCTTTGCGCGATAGAAGCCACACTCGCAGACGGTGCTGTGAGGACTAGGGCATCGCCATCAGGGTCGAACGTGTTGACGCTTGCCACGACGTCATCCCCTAGGTCGGCCAGGGCGGCGTCGAATGCCCTGAATCCATCCATTACAGAGGAGGCAGAGATTCCGAGAATCGAATGGGGCAGGGTCTTCTGCACAGGCAGTTCTTCTTGCCCTCGGCTCCCGGCAATCAGATAGGTCCGGAGTGCGCCAAGCTCACGCAGCCGGGCGGCGAATTCTACCGCACCGGTGGCAGCCTCAAAGGCCGCAAGGATTGGACGTCCATCCACAAATGGTCTGATCGCCGCACGGTAATCGGGCTCCATCGCCGACAACCTACATCGTGCAGGGGGCCGTTGTAGGAAGATTTGGCCCGCTACGAAGCGGCGGCGTCGGCAGTTTCGGCGCCGACCGCGACAAATGCCGGGCACAGATCTTGGTAGGAGCACCAATCGCACAATTTGTTGACTCTCGGCGGAAAGGTCTGGCTCTCGATCGCTCGATCGATGGCTTTCCAGAGTGCCTGGAGCTGTTGATTCATGGCGTCGAGCTGGCCGTCGGTAACCTCGAGCCGGTACATGGTGGGGCCGTTCAGATAGAGCAGACGCACCTCGACGGGTGTTCTTCCGAGCTTCTCCCTGATCAACAGCGCGTAGATCTTCAGGGCAAAAAAGGCCGGCTCGGCGAAACGCTCCGGGGGCGCCTTTCCAGACTTGTAATCGGTGATGATGAGCTCACCGGAGGGCGTCTCGTCGATGCGGTCGAGAATGCCGCGGATGGTGATGTCACCAAGGGGTTGGAGCATGTCCATTTCTCGCTCAAGCGGGTGAACTTCAGGCGGGTTCTCCACCGAGAAATAGTTGGCCAGGAGCTTCATACTGTCGACGCCCCAGGTGCGTTCCTCATCCACGCTGGCGAACAGGTCGGCGTATTCCTCGGTGGCTCGCATTTGAGTCCAGGCGTCGCGGAACAAGTCATACAATTTTTCGGGAGTCCGCGCGGCGGGGGACAGGTCATAGAGTTTCTGGAGAGCCAGGTGTGCGGTGGTTCCCCGCGCCTGATGGACGGTGGTTGGTTCAGGAAGTTTGTCGATCGAGCGAAACTTGAAGAGCTGCGGACACAGCTTGAAGTCGCTCGCTCTGCTCGGTGAAAGTGTCTCCAATGCCATGGTGCGACTATACGACATAGGAGTGACACGTTTGTTATTCACCAGGGTTGCGGCCGGGCGATGTTCCGCCGATTTCGCATGAGAACGCCGTTTTGGAGGAAAGCGCGAAACCTTTTGCTAGCTCGCGAAAATTAGGTAGCGGATTAACTTGTCAGTCCTACCGAAGTGCGGTACGTTACTTAGACCGCATCGACGGGACGGCCGGAGGGGCAACTCACCGGACAGAGCGACGGAGCGGATTGCTGAAACCGAGAGGGTTCAGTGAATGCTACTGGGAGAACGAGGCCCTCGGGCAGCGGAGTTCCAGAAAGCGGGGAAGCCCTGAAGTGGCACAGGCGCAAGTCTGAGTCTCGGCAGGGCTTCTTGCTTTTAACCGTCAAGTTCCACCGGTTCGTCAGTCTCATTCTGGCAGTCCCGCTCATTCTGGTTCTGGCAGTCCCGGCGTTTTCTGGCAGTTCCGGCGTCCATCTCTTCAGCCCAGGTGGAGGCGCCGATCATGGGACTCTTCCTGGGCGCCGCCTGCCCCGCTTGGCCGACCGGTGGACGGATTCGCCTCTGTAATCGTCAATGTGATGCGGCCAAACTCGCCAACAGGTCTGACCATAAATGCGCCAGCGACTCTGCCCGGGAAGGGGTCGCGAAAACTAGTTTCAAGTCGCGAAATCTAACCACGATCTGAGCTTGCCAAGTTGGTCGCGGTGTTCTACTTTTCATCTTGTTCGAAGCGAGGCGACTCGCAGAGAGCACCGACAACCTGAAACCTTCGGGCGACAGGGCTGGCCTTCGGGTCGGTGTTGGAGTCCCGGCAACGGGACAGCCGCTCGAACGGCTGAATCCACCTCCGGGTGGGGACAACGTTGGAGTGGTAGGTGGAACCGAAAAGGAGCCTTCGGGTTCGTTGGACGGAACCGCCGAGGCCCGCAAGGGTCGCCCTTTTTGGGCAAAGTGTGAGAGCACTGGACCGCAAGGAAGAGTGCAGGATCGCTGGCAACGGTCGAGCGGAAACGTGAGATCTAGCCACCGCCAACCGGCCCTCGGGTCAGTTGGTTGCAGAAGAGCCTTCGGGTTCGGACGCATGCCAGTGAAGGAGTCTTTCGGGACACACTCACCGGCGACGAGACAACCCCGAGAGGGTGAAGACTTCGGTCGGAACTTACTCGGGGTTTCTCGCGTTGGAGCCACCGTCGCGTGCCGATGCCGGGTAAAGTTTCACCATGGCATATCCGACCAAACTGCTCAGTGACGGCGAAAAGGTAGTGAGAGAATTTCGACCCCATTGGCAGGCGATCGCCCTGCCGGTAGGGATTGTTATCGGTACGACACTCGTCGGTGGCGTGCTCGGAGCGATACTCGACAATGTCGGGGTACCTTTGGCGATCGGGGTGGTGCTCGGGCTGGTAATTGCGATCCCGAAACTGATGGTCTGGGCCTTCACCAAGTACGTGATCACCAACGAACGGGTGATTGTCCGATCCGGCGTGTTTGCCCGTCATGGTAAAGAGATTCCACTTGAGGTCATCAACGATGTGGCGTTTTCCCAGAGCCTGCTTGAGAGGATGTTCGGATCTGGTGATCTGTTGCTCGAATCCGCCGGCGAGATGGGGCAGTCAAGGTTCACGAACATTCCCACACCGGAGGAAATTCAAACGCTGATCTATAAAGCCCGGGAGAGTCGAATGTCCGCTCTGAACTCGGGTCAAATCGCCGTCGACACGTTGACGACGCTCGCCCAACTCCATCGCGATGGGGTTCTCACAGATGAGGAGTTTGAGGCAAAGAAGCACAAGCTGCTCGGTGAGATCTAGTTGGAGTCTGTCCTCGTAACGTCGGCAACCATCGACGTCGCCAGCCGGCAAATTCCCCACCGATTGAGCGTCATTGGCTCGGTATCGAGTGCCGACGAAGCGGCGGCCGCCCGGGGGGTAGCTGTCAGCGCTCTCATCAAATCAATCGTGATCCGGCGGAGCGAAGACAATTATCTCTTTGTGCTCGTTCCAGGCGATCGGGCCATCGATTGGTCGAAACTGAGAGCTGAATTGGGGGTATCGCGGTTGTCTCTGCCATCCGCTGAGGAGGCGTTCGCAGTCACCGGGTATGTGCGCGGGACCATCACCCCGTTTGGGTCGTCGACCGCCTGGCCGGTGGTCATCGATGAGCGACTCGTCGGCCTTGGGGAGGTCGCGATTGGCGGCGGTGGAGGAGGGATTGGTATCCATTTGGAACCCGCCGCCCTGGTCGACGCTTTTGATGCCCGGGTGGCCGACGTCACGAAAGCAGGTTGATGGTCGACCTTTTGTGATCAGATGACGTATCCTGGTATCAGGCTGACATGTCGTGAATCCTGGTATCAGGCTGACATGTCGCGAAATTGAAGGGGATTAAACACCATGTACGAGGTGATGGAGTATACGGACGTGCGACCGTCCATTGACAACCCGAATCCGACTCCGCTTGAGCGTTCTATCGGGTTGTTTGAGGTTGAGCAAGATGCTGTGGAAGCCGGTCGAGCGGTTCGGACTGAGTTCATCGAGTCGGAACGGGCCGAGTACACATGGTGGACGGTACGCCAGCCAGGGTCACGTCTGGCCAACTGGATTGCTGATTCCCATTCTCCGAAAGAGTTCATGCTCGATCTCACCAGTGGTGAGCTCGTCGAGATGGAATGAGTCGATTCGGGGAATTCCTGGCCACCGACTGTGTCCGGGAGGAACTGATCATCGGGTCCGGAGTAGGCCTCATGGCTCTTCACGGAGGTTTTGAATTCGGGACACGACGGTTGGCTAGGTCGATCAGCGATCTCATATCCGTGAGCCTGTACACCGTGGTTCAACCAGCCGGCCTTGCCTGGCACCTGCCGTCGACCTCGTATGACCGCGCGGCGAGTCCCAACCTTCATCGGTTCCTTGAGCATGTACGACTGGTTGTTTCGTTCCATGGCTATCACCGGCCCGAACTCCCTGACAAGGTTCTTCTGGGTGGCACCAACCGATCACTTGCCGCGGCTCTCGATGAGGCCCTAGGCGTCGAAGGGGTCCCGGCTGTATCCAACCTGGCCGTAATCCCGAAAGCCCTCAGGGGTCAGCACGCCCGGAATCCGGTCAATATTCCGATCGAAGCCGGTGTCCAAGTCGAACTTCCCCGTTCAATGCGCCGACCGGTCCCGTTGGCCGGCATCGTGAGAGCGGTAAGCAAAGTGCTCGAGGGAATGGTCTGAGTCTTCGTACGTCTAATGTGGCACGGTCGACTCCGGAGAGTGCATTCATGGTTGCAGAGATTCATCGGAATCTGGCCTACCTCGTCGTCGGTTCTTGTGGATCGATGGGACTGGTCGGAGTCGGCTTCGCCATTGCCAAGAAAAACCCCCCCGCCTGGTTCGCGATCGCCCGGTATGTTGCACTTGGATCGGCTCTCGTGCAGGTCTCGTTGGGTTTGATCATGTACGGTCAGAACCACAACCCTGGCTCGATCCACATGTTCTACGGCATCGTCACGTTGTTCACGTTGGCTTTCGCCTACATCTATCGGCTGACATTGGCGAGAAGGCCCGGGCTTGGCTGGGGCCTCTTGTTGTTGTTTGTAATGGGCCTCGGCATCCGCGGATGGATGAATTACGGCCAGAGTTTCTAAGGAGGGCAAAGGCAAATGGGAATTCTGACTGACAAGAAGCTCCTCATCACTGGAGTATTGACGGACGATTCGATTGCGTTCCACATCGCGCGCATCGCCCAGGAGGAGGGCGCCGAGATAGCTCTGACCGGATTTGGTCGAGGGCTGCGACTCACCGAACGAACGGCCGCAAGATTGCCGCAACCGGCCGATGTGTACGAGTTGGACATCAACGATCCCTCGCACATGGAGGCTCTCGTAGTTGCCCTTACAGGCAAGTGGGGAAAGGTTGATGGCGCTCTCCACGCCATTGCCTATGCACCGGAGGATGCTCTGGGCGGCAACTTCCTCAACACTCCTCCGGAAAGCGCTCAGATGGCCTTTATCACCTCGGCGTTTTCCTACAAGACGCTGGCGGTCGGGCTACGACCCCTCCTTCAGGCAGCCGGTGGAGGTGGATTGGTTACGCTCGATTTCGACAATTCGAAAGCCTGGCCGGTATACGACTGGATGGGGGTCGCCAAAGTAGCGCTTGAGGCCGTAACCCGGTATCTAGCCAGAGATCTTGGGGCAGATCACATTCGGGTCAATGCGGTGGCGGCCGGCCCACTCAGCACGGTGGCCGCCAAGTCGATTCCTGGTTTCCGGGGATTCGAAGAAATCTGGGAGACTCGAGCTCCGCTCGGGTGGGATCCGACCGACCCGGACCCCGTCGCCAGAATGGCATGTGTCCTCATGTCAGATTGGGCGCTGATGACTTCCGGTGAGGTAGTCCATGTCGACGGCGGATTCGACGCCATCGCCGCCGCCCCTGGTGAATAACCGGCTCGGCCGACTTCTAGGTTGAGTTTTTGGCTCCTCTGGCGGGCCGTCCAGGGACGTTGCTGAGCGGGGCAAACTCCGGGTCGGCCCGATTGGTCATGAATCCTGCTCTTAACGGGAGCGTGACTGTGAAAGTGGCTCCGCCTCCGGGAGTGTCGGTCAGTTCGATGAGACCCCCCATCGCCTCGGTGAGCGACCGGACAATCCACAACCCGAGGCCCGTTCCGCCCTGGTGCCTCGTCGCAGCAGGGGCCAACTGGGCGAATCGTTCAAAGGCGACGTCTCGGAGGTCTTCGCGAATGCCCTCACCATGGTCGATGACCTGAATCCGGACAGTACTGCCGGTTTGTTGAGCCCCGATGTCGATGATCTGGTTCGGTGCGTATTTGAGGGCGTTTTCGATGAGGTTGCGCAGGATGCGGGACAGGTGATCCGGATCCACTTCGATGCCGACGTCTTTGTGAACCGAGGATCTCACGAGTCCTTGAGCGCCAGGAATCATGGCGGCCGTCTCGTCGACAAACGTTCGAAGCTGAACCGGGACCGGGTGCTGGGGGAGGGCGTTGTTGTCGATTCTTGAAACCATCAGCAGGTCCTCGATCAGGCGCCGCAATCGATCTGATTGAGTTCGGGCCGAATGCAGGAGATCGCGGGCGGCTGGTTCCTTGGGCGCCAGCTCGGGGCGCGCAAGCGTGGCCAGCGAACCGATGATCGACGTCAGAGGGGTTCGCAACTCATGGCTTACGACGCTCACGAAGTCGGTCTTCATTTGTGCCACATCTTCCATCCGCTTTGACGTCTCGGCGGCCGCCTCGTATCGCTCAAGTTGCGCCAGGATGAGAGCTGCAGGAGCCGCCAGAGATTCAAAGGTTTCCAGGTCATCATCAGTGAAGTCGCCGTCGAGTTTGTCGGCGATAACCATGACGCCGATTGGTCTCTGCTCGACCAACAGAGGAACTGAGAGCGCCGTTTTGATGCCAAGCTCGTAGAGAATGCCAGTATCCGGTTCTGCTCGAGCTTCAAAACGAGCGGACTGGCGATTCAAGAACACCGACGTCAGGTAGTTACGGTCCCGAAGCGAGATGTCGTATGCACCGATGTCGAGTTCGTTTCCAGAGGTCCAGATTGGGCTGACGACGACCAGAGAACCGAATCTCGGTTGATGAAGCAACACGAATCCGAGCTGAGCATCGAGGAATGAGCCGATCTTGCCGACGAGCGTAGGCAATACGGTCCCCAGGCTTTGGCCTTCGGCCATCGTCCGGGACACTTCGTAGAGGCGTTCGAGTTGGGTCTCTCGGCGCCGCAACTCAAGTTCGCGGGTATGGCCCTGATACGCCTCCCAGCGGAACTCGCTGGTCACCGCGCTCAATACGATGGCGACCACGATAAGGGTGGCGCTTTGGACGATGACTTCTTGAGTTGGGCGCAACGTTTCCCCGAACGCGTATGGCATGACGAAGTTGAGGATCAGGAGGATGCTGGTCGCCGAGAAGTGGATCCACCGGCCTCCCAAAGCTGCGGTGAACGAGATGACGGCGAAGTAGTCGATGAAGACGAGGGATCGAATCGGGGCGAGGGTCGACGCCAGGGCCAACGCGGCGATCACGAGGATGGCGCTGAGGCCCATGAGGATCTCGCCGCTCAAGCGCAGGAGCGTGGACTCCCAATCGATAAACGGCAGGATGGAGAAGGTAATTGCTACCGCCAGAACCGGAGCCCACAAACGGGGTTCGCTGAGCGGTACCTTCAGTCGATAGGCCCCGAACGCGGTGAGCGCGACCAGGAACCAGACCGCCCCGATGGCGATTCTCCAGAGCCGGGCCCGAAACGGGGCCAGGATCATCCTGCGTTGCTGATGGGTCAGATGGATGGCGATAGTCGGTTCCTCTCACCGGCCAGGGTAACCTGCGCGCCATGATTGTTGAGGAAACGCGCTCATACACCGTATCGGCTGATTTGTTGTGGCGCTAAAAGCCTTCTCCGATGGGGTCTTTTTTGCTGATGTCATCGGCGCAGACCGCCCCAGGGTGCTTGCCCTGCACGGATGGGCCCGCTCGCATGCCGACTTCAAGACGGTCCTGTCAGGATTCGACGCGATCTCCGTCGACTTTCCCGGGTTCGGAGCATCTCCCCAACCGGCGACCGGCTGGGGAGCGGCTGACTATGCCAACGCCATTCGACCGGTGTGGGAGCTATTCGACGAACCCCCGGTCGTGATCGGCCACTCATTTGGTGGTCGGGTGGCGGTTCATCTGGCTGAGGATATGCCCATGCGCTCATTGGTGCTCATCGGCGTGCCGTTGATTCGACCTCCTTCGAAGCGCCAGGCTGCGCCGGCTTTTCGCATGATGCGCCATCTGCATCGACTCGGATTGGTCTCAGACGAACGGATCGAAGTGGTCCGTCAGCGATATGGATCGGCCGACTATCGGGCTACGAGTGGGGTCATGCGTGACGTCTTCGTGAGGGTTGTCAACGAGTCCTATGAGGAGCAGCTCGACCGCTTGACGGTCCCGATCGAGATGCTCTGGGGCTCGGTTGATACGGCTGCCCCGCTCGACCTGGCGACACAGGCGTACGAGCGCCTTTTGTCCAACGGTGCCGACGTCCGGATGCAGGTGTTGGACGGAGTTGGCCATCATGTGATGGCAGAGCAGCCTGAGATGGTTCGGTCTCTGATAGCGGAGCTGTTGGAATGAACGGGGTGTTCGTCGTCGCTGCGACAGTTGTAGGAGCCGTGTCTTCGTTGCGATGGTTCCGGGTTGCCCAGCGCGAGCATTATTTGCCCTGGTCGGTGTCGGTGTTCGCCAGGCGATGGTGGCTCATTGATGCGGTGAACGTGACGCTGATAGCCATGGCGGCAACGAGTGCGGCGCTCGCGCTCATTGGGGTTGTTCCCCTGGTCACCGGAAGCATCACCCTCGTCTGTATCCTCGTCGGCCCGATCGGGTTGTCCCTTAAAGGCACTTCGTCACCGTTGGCGTGGACCGACCGGTTGCGGCGGGTAGCTCTGGCTGCCGGCGTCCTCTGGGTCACCATGGTCGCCATCGGCGGACTCACGGGATCGATTGGATTGTTGGCCTATGAAGCGGTGGCTCTGCCGTTGGTTGTCGACGTGGCGTTGGCCATCATGTGGCCCCTCGAAATGCGTTCGCAAAGGACCTGGATCGATCAGGCCCTCACCCGGATTACCGCAGTCAAGCCGACCGTCATTGGAATCACGGGATCGTATGGGAAGACCACCACCAAGGAATACACCCGGCGTTTGCTGGCCAGTCACGGTGCCACCGTGGCTACCCCGGCCAGTTTCAACAACAAGATGGGCCTGGCGAGGGCGATCAACGAGCATCTCAGCGATGGCAGCCAATACTTCATCGGCGAGATGGGAACGTACGGGCCAGGGGAGATTGCCGAGATGTGCCAGTGGGTTCCACCGCAGGTGGCGGTCATAACCGCCATTGGACCGGTGCACCTGGAACGATTTGGATCGCTGGAGCGGGTCGTGGAGGCGAAATCCGAAATCTTCGCCGACGCCCAAGTGGTTGTCTTGAACGTGGATGACGACCGTCTGGCTCGACTGGCCGACTCGATCAAAGACAAGCGGGTCATCAGGGTCTCCGCAGGAAAGGCGGCCACGGCTGATATTGTCCTCGCCGTCGACGGGGACAACGTCGAGGTTCGGGTCGATGGTTCGGTGGTTGCCCAGGTTCCGTCCGTGCCACTTCTTTCGAATCTTGCCTGCGCTATCGGGGTGCTGGTTGGTCTCGGACTCCCGCTGGCTCATCTGGCTGACGCCTTGCGGGGAGCTGATACTCCTGATCACCGTCAATCCGTTTTCACCTCTGAAGCCGGGGTGGTCATTATCGATGACACGTACAACTCGAACCCGGTCGGCGGCCAGGCGGCACTCGATCGCCTTGCCCGACTTGGTACGGGCCGCCGGGTGGTCGTGACACCTGGCATGGTCGAATTGGGGGATCAACAGGCCATCGAGAACCGCCACTTTGCCGAGAAGGCGGGGTCCGTGGCTGACCAGCTCCTTGTCGTGGCCAGGACCAACCGCCGGGCGTTGCTCGA
>JAENVV010000263.1 GCA_016650365.1 Acidimicrobiia bacterium | reverse complement strand
GCTCGACGACCAAGAAGGTCAAGAGACCCACGAGCTAGAAATGCAAGAGATGACGGCCACCGGGAACATGACGATGATGATGGACGAGGCCAACGGTTTTCTCGCTGGCAGCAGGTGAATCCAAGGTTCTCACCTGGACTTCACTGAACCAGGGACCGTCTACCTCGGGTGTCACCAGCCCGGACACTTCGCGGCAGGTATGGTCGCCTCGGTAAACGTGGAGCCCTAGCCGATCGGTGGTGGTGGGCCCTGACAACCATTCGGGGCCCACCACAACTGCCGTTAATTTCACCGAGACTTTCGTGGGATGGAGCTGCGCTGAATCCGGACCGCGGAGACGACGGGTAGGCGCGGCACGCCGGACAGCTGCCAAACCCATCTGGCCCGAAGGGCTCCGAACAGATCGACGATCCGCACCTGGCGGCTTTACACAAGCTTGATCGTGGCGAGGGCCGTTCCTTGATCTTGCTCTGGTCAACTGTGACCAAGCAAAAGAAAGGAACCACCATGATGTGGGGTTACGGAGGATACGGAGTTTTTTGGATGTTGCTCTTCTGGGTTGGAGTCGCTTTTCTGATCGCATGGGCGGTTCGGGGCCGCGAGGAGTCCAACCAGGAGCATCGGGCGATCGCAATTCTTGAAGAACGATTTGCTCGTGGCGAACTAGAAGAAGACGAGTACCAAGCTCGTCGAGCTCAGCTGAGTTCGTAGCCGATGAAACGGCGACATCTCCTTTTTGCTGGTTTGATCCTGGTGGCGGTGTCGGCTTTCGGGCCGGCCGTCCAGGGATCGGCGGGTTCAAGATCCGTGCGGTTCGGGCAACATATGGCCGGATACGGGCACATGGGCTGGAGTGACAACACTCCGAATTCGCAGAGCACGATCAATGGGGCACGCGAGATAGTCGTCACGTCCACAGAATTCGGGTTCTCCCCGTCTGCGATAACCGGAACGGTCGGCGAGTCGATCAACATCGTCCTCGTCAACGACGGCAGCGTCACACACGATTGGTCCATCCCGGAGCTTGGCGTGCGGATCGTCGCAAACCCCGGCCAACAAGCCACGGCAGGCTTCACCCTTGATGCCGCCGGCTCCTACCAGGCGCTCTGTTCGATTCCCGGTCATGCCAAAGCAGGAATGATCGGAACGGTAGAAGTCACCGGGTAAGCCACCCCCGTGGCCGAGCCCAAAGTTAGCGAAGGAGCAAGGAGATATGTTTAGAAAAGTAGCGTACATCACCGTCACAGCGGCGGTCATCGGAGCAGGCGCTTTCAACGCATTCCCGGTGTCAGCCCAGGTGCCAACGTCAGAAACGATGACAATCACCTCGAACGGCCAGAACCAGGACATGGATTCACAGATGAACACCATGATGGGAAGCAGCGCCTACCAGGCAATGACCACAGAAGAAATGAACACCCAAATGGCCAACGTGATGGGCAGCAACCACCGGCCCATGAGCACTCAACAGATGGACACGCAGATGGCCAACATGATGGGAAGCGGCAACCATGAGGCAATGGATGGTGACTACAACCCCATGATGAACCGCGACATGTCTGGCGACACGCCGACCAGCACGATGGGGCGGCAGGGTCGCTGAGCGACTCCCCGATGCAGGAACACCGCCGGTCTACCATGGGTGACGTGAGTCAGCCCCGGATCCTTCTCGTCGATGACGAACCGGACCTTCGGCGGATGGTCCGGCGGTACCTGCAAGCCGAGGGCTTCGACGTGGCCGACGCCGATACCGGTGAAACGGCTCTTGTCGCCCTCAAGAACTCGGTGCCTGACATGATCCTTCTCGACATTGGCATGCCTGGCATGGACGGATTCGCCGTTCTCCAAGAGATCCGCAAGACCTCAAGTATCCCGGTCATCATGCTGACGGCCAGGGCCGAGGAAATCGATCGAGTCATAGGTCTCACGATCGGTGCCGACGACTACATCACCAAACCCTTCAGCCCCCGAGAATTGGTGGCGCGAATCCGAGCCGTCCTGCGGCGGGGACGATTCGACCGATCCGACAACGAGGACCGACTGGAGTTCCTTCATCTTACGATCGATCCTTCGGGACGACAGGTCAGCGTCGACCAAGCAAACGTCGACCTGAGCGCCCTCGAGTTCGATCTACTCGCAGCGCTAGCGTCAGCACCGGGGCGTGTCTTCACGCGCGAGCAACTCCTCGAACGGGTGTGGGGTTGGGACTATTTCGGCGCAGAACGCGTGGTCGATGTACACATTGGCAACCTGCGTAAAGCCCTCCGAGACGACGCCGGCGATCCGCGTTTCATCGCTACGGTTCGGGGGGTCGGCTACAAGTTTGTCGCCCCAACCGCATGAAGAAACTCACCGGATCATTGCAGGGACGCCTCCTGCTATCGCACGTCGGCGTCGTCATCATCGGGGTCGCCGTACTTCTCGTCGCTGGACGGCGGTTGGGCGTCGTTTTCGTCAATAACCATCTCCGTTCAATGGGCGGCATGATGGGCGGGCTCGCGCCATCGGATTCCTCACTCCTCGAAGAAGGGATCAACATCGCATTCAATCAGGCCCTGCTATGGGCGGCCATCGTAAGCAGCGTCGCGGCGATGATGGCCGCCGCTTTTTCGGCTCGTCGCATGCTAAAACCGCTCACTGAAGTTCGACGAGTCGCCCGCCGCCTTGCCAGCGGCTCATACAGTGAGCGAGTCCCGATCCCGGCCGAATCGGAACTCGCCGCATTAGCCGCCGATGTAAACGCGCTTGCTCAAGCCCTCGAAGACACCGAACAGCGACGACTCCGACTCATTGCCGAGGTCGCGCACGAATTACGCACTCCGGTCGCAACACTGAAGGGATACCTGGAGGGACTCCTTGACGGGGTTTTCGAGCCAGATCCCGAGACGCTTACGGCCAGCATCCGGGAAGCTCGTCGCATGGAACGACTGGCCAGCGATTTGACCAGCCTGTCGAGGGCCGAAGAAGGGCAGGTGGACCTCCACCTCGAATCAACCGATGTTGCGGTATTAACCGCCGAAGTCGCCGATCGACTCCGTCCTCAGTTCACGGACCAGAACGTCAAGCTGATCGTCACCGGGGCTGAGCCGGTTTGGGCCAACATCGACCATGACCGGATCGCCCAGGTGCTGACCAATCTAATTGGCAACGCCCTGTCCTACACCCCAACTGGCGGGGTCGTAACCGTGAGTATCGGAACCGAAAATGGTGCTGTGCAGGTAACCGTGAACGACACCGGGAGCGGACTATCCGAAGACCAACTCTCGCTCGTGTTCGAACGCTTCTACCGCGCCGACCGATCCGTCCCTGGTGGAACAGGCATCGGCCTTACGATCGCCCGGGCACTAGCCAGAATGCACGATGGCGACGTCACCGTCACGTCGCCAGGTCCCGGCGAAGGTTCCACGTTCGTTCTCAGCCTGCCCACAGTCAACAGAACTCGAGCATGAACTTGCGGCCAGCCAGTCGCACCTGGCGAGCCTCGGTTCTGCTACTTGTCGTTGTAGCCGCATGTGGCGGTGCCCAAACCGGCGATACCACTCCGCCCGCAATCACCTACATCGCACCCGAAGACCTCGCACCCCCTTACCCGGACCTTGACCCCCAACAGATCGCTTCAGGCGAGGCGCTCTACCGCACCTACTGCGCGGCATGCCACCAAGCAGATCTATCGGGCGAGCCCGATTGGAAGACCCCGAAAGCAGATGGCACCTACCCAGCGCCTCCCCAGGACTCCTCCGGACACACCTGGCACCACCCCGATGCACTCCTTGTGCAGATCGTTCGAGAAGGCATCGACGTACCGGGCACCTCAATGCCGACTTTCGGGGACAAGCTCTCCGACCCCGAAATCCAATCAATAATCGAATACCTGAAGTCGAGTTGGGGACCCGACGAGCGAGCAGCTCAATGGCAGGTCACCTGGCAACAAAACCGTCGATGAACCAGCCGGTCAGCCTTTCTGCGGACGGGCGATCCGGCTGAACGCGACAGCGTTCGCCGCGCCAAGAGCTACCAGCCACGCCACGGTGCCCAATAG